>JAJRPR010000125.1 GCA_024280655.1 Alphaproteobacteria bacterium
ACGTTCAAAAAACCATAACATATGAGCAATTATTAGCAAAACAACTAGCGCCGCACCAATAAGCTGTATTGCGCCTGATTGCCAAATAATCTTAAAAATGCTTGCCGAGCCCCCATTATTAGGCACAACTATTTGCAAGCCAGAATCATAAATCGCATGAGAAAAATCAATGGCTTTCTCTCGCTCAGAAGTGATAGAAATATTCGATATAGCTGCATCTGAAGAATTGTCTTTCACTGCCGCTATCATAGCAAGAAAACTATCTTCTTTTTTCCATGAATATTCAAACCCATTGCGCTTGGCTATTTCGTCCCACAAATCAGCAGAAAACCCTGTTACCGAGCCATCATCATTATAAAAAATAAAAGGCTGGCGCTCAACAGTTGAAATGGTGAGATTATCTGGTGATGGATTTTGCGCTAATGAAATAGCACTCATACTAAAAAATACTATAAGAATACTAGCTATAAATTTTTTCAACAAAAGCCCCCTCGCTTAAAGAATATATGCAAATCATCATATCCTGATAAAAGACTTTATCGTAGGGACATCATTATTTCGTTTTACCCACTCACCGCTCTTTGTTAGCTCTTCATATTCATCAAATACAAAAGGAAGAACCTTTGCCTTATAAGGATCTTTCATTTGATCGAACAGATTAATGTGCAAGTGCGGAGCAGTTGAATTGCCAGAGTTGCCGACATTACCAATCAAATCTCCAGTTTTAATTATATCACCTTCATTCACTTGTACCGAGCCGTTTCTTAGATGGGCAAGAAATACAATATACCCATCTTTAGTTTCAATCATCACATGATTACCAGCATTTGGCCGAATATCAAGCCTGCCGTTCTTTTCTTCTGGCTTGAAACGATAGGTAGCATTATACCACATGACGATAGTTTTCCAGATATTAGTTTTCTCGTGATCTGGCCAGCCATTTCCTACAAACAGGACTCGCCCTGATATTGGGGAATAAATGGGCTGATCCCAACAATAATAATCTTTGGAAGGAATAGAGCTAATTATGTTCAAAAGTCGATTTTTTGAGCAATATCGCTTTTTTTGATTATCCATCTTAACAAAGTCAAAAGCAAAAGCATTATGACCCGGTGGACACAAAAAACGCCATTCACCCTTCAATGGAAACGCTATTGAAATAGCTTGCTTAGCGTTTTTAGTCATTCAGGATATTTCCTTGTTTTTTTCACTGTTTAACATTTTTCTAGCCTTTGCAAGTTTTGATTAATTACCAACAAAGTAGATTGAAGTCAGACGCAGCCACTAAGGCTTAAATTTACAAAAATATACGAGGCCAAAATATACAAGGCCAAAAATATACAAGGCAAAGAGCATAAAGACGGGTTTTTACCCTTCGAATGTTCTTTAACGAAGTAGATTGAAGTAAATTTAAGCCGATCTCCCTGAAGCGTAGCCTGATACCCATGCCCCAAATAGTAAATCTGTTAAAATCGTAAAACGGTTTTAGCTTAGGGATTTACAAAAGAAACAATGGGCTTATATTACTTGCCCAGCAGAATATCCACTACCCATGCCCCAAATAGTAAATCTGCTAAAACCGTAAAACGGTTTTAGCTTAGGGATTTACAAAAGAAACAATGGGCTTATATTACTTGCCCAGCAGAATATCCACTACTCCATGCCCCAAATAGTAAATCTGCTAAAACCGTAAAACGGTTTTAGCTTAGGGATTTACAAAAGAAACAATGGGCTTATATTACTTGCCCAGCAGAATATCCACTACTCCATGCCCATTGAAAATTATATCCGCCTAACCAACCAGTTACGTCCACAGCTTCACCAATGAAATAAAGCCCCGCAATTTCTTTCGCCTCAAGGGTTTTGGCATTTATATCTCTGGTATCCACTCCGCCAAGCGTTACTTCGGCAGTGCGATAGCCCTCGCTACCAGTCGGCTTAATTCGCCAAGCGTTGACCCTTTCGCCAACCTTTTGCAAAATCTTATCGCCAACATCTGCTAGACGACCCTCAAATTGATTGCCGATTTGTTGCGCTAATCGCTTTGGCAAAATCTGCGCCAAAATTGTTGATATTTCTCGCTTACCATTTTTTGCTCGCTCTTCTTTTAACTTGGCAAAAACATCAATATCTGGTGCAAGATTTATCAGGAGTTCTTCCCCTTCTCGCCAATATGATGAAATTTGCAAAATGGCCGGCCCACTAAGCCCACGATGAGTAAATAACATCGCTTCATCAAACGAAATCTTGCCGCAAGTTACCTTAACATCAACACTAACACCGCTTATTTCGCTCATTTGCTCTTTTAGTGACGGCTCAAAGGTAAGCGGCACAAGCCCTGCCCTAGTTTCAGTCAAACGCAAGCCAAATTGCTCAGCTATTTTATAACCAAACCCAGTTGCACCCATTTTAGGAATAGATTTGCCGCCACACGCAACAACCAAACAGCTAGCAGAAATGCTCTGCACGCTTTCTCGCCCCTGCCAATTCACATTAAACCCATCAGCAATTTTTTCAACGCCAACTATTTCAGTTTGGGTGCGCAAATGAACGCCAACCCTATCCATTTCATTTTTAAGCATATCAATAATTTGCCAAGCCTCTTCATCACAAAAAAGCGCTCCTTTTGCCTTTTCATGCCAAGTTATTTTATAATACTCCAACAGGTCAATAAAATCTTGAGGGCTGAATTGAGAAAGCGCCGAAATTGCAAATTTAGGATTAGCTGAAAGATAATTTTTATAGCTAGTATTAAGATTAGTGAAATTACATCGCCCACCACCAGAAATACGAATTTTCTCACCAGCATTCCTATTATGCTCCAAAAGCAAAACCGAGCGCCCTCGCTTGCCAGCCTCAATGGCACACATCATACCAGCCGCCCCAGCACCAATTATTATTACGTCATATTGTTTCACTATTTTTAACTTTCCAATTTTGGATTAAATTATTTTCCTATTGCCAACTCGGGGTTAAATCTTTGCGCTCAATAAAACAAGCAAATTAAATAGTTCCTACAAAACCACCACCACTGCACGCTCGACACACTCCGCCGTCATACCGTGCTTGACACGGTATCCATTTGCACCATCAAAACATATCATAGACAGTGATGTTTACTCCAAGATTATATACTGACCCTTAGCCTCCATATTTATTTTTTATATAAGCTTTAATAAGCTCAACTAAAATAATAGCAGATCCCTTCATCCCTATTTTTTTCACTCCGCCCCAAAACCCAACAGTTAAAAACACATGACGCTTTTTTATGTATTCTGGCAAAACTCTATCACCAACAGGTGCAATTATTTCGGGAGCATTGCTAAGTGGAGGATATAGCGTAGCAATATCTTTATATTGTCGTTTCTGGCGTTTTACAGCATTCAAAAAGGCTTCAGTAACTTCTTCATTCTCATAGGCTGCTTCTGTATTCTCAACTAATCGCTCTAATGCTTCTTTATATTCTTCATCATCAAACATTTTGGAATCAATGGGCGATTGCTCTATATATTCCTCACGCGCCAAATCTAGCGGATAATGTTTTTGAATTTTATCGTGAATATCGCTTAAATTGTTAATTGCCGTTTCTATGCCGCCATCACACCAAATTTTGTCAACATCAGCATCTCGTTCAGCACGAATAATTGCCATATCATCATCAAGATAAGTAATTTCAAAATCAAAACCCTTATCTAATTCATCAAGATAACTCTCTAAGGAAGATTTCAAAATTGGAGTAACATTTTTTCTTTCAAATGCCACAAGAAGATTATTAACCTGCCGCCTTGCTCGCTCAGGCAAAAGGTGCAAACCCTCTTCTATTATTGGCTCATTTATTTCTGTCTTTGATGTTACATCTAATTGATTTTTTTCATTTATTATCGGGCGCGGACTAGCGGTTTCTTTTGCTTTTTGTAAAAATTCTTTTGCCTTCGCCTCACCCAACCATTTTTTAATATCCGCATTGACTGCAAAAGAATCACGCTCCCACCATTCATTTGCCTGATCAGCGATTTTAATTGATAATTGCTCAACTAAATCATCAGGCAAGCCTGCCCAATTACGCCCAAGCAATATATCCTCATACCAATCAATCCAAACGTCCCAATCCTTATCAAAAGCCAAAAGATGTTTCTTTAGCCCTTGCCATTCTTCCTTCACATCAGGTGGCACTTTACCCTGCCAAAGCGGCTGTTTCGCTAACTTCTCGGGCTTCATTCCCTGCTCTAATAGCTCAATATCTGTGGCATAGGCGGCACGGGCGACATCAGCGACATAGACGGCACGGGCGGCACGGGCGGCGGCATAGGCGGCAGCATCAGCGGCATAGACGGCGACATAGACGCCATCGGCGGCACGGGCGGCGGCATAGGCGGCAGCATCAGCGGCATCGGCGCCATCAGCGGCATCGGTGGCGGCGGCATCAGCGGAATTTGTAATATCATGGGTTGGAATTGTACCAGCAACCCATGATATTAAATTTGCACGAAATATGGTTTCAGTCAAATCAGTTTGTAGTTTTTTAGAAATATCTACACTGTAAATTTGCCCAACAACTGGGAGAACACGCAAAGCAATTCTTGAAGCAATCATCACAGAATATTCCCTTGGTTTGCCTTTAAGCCAAGCTCTTAAGTCTTTACTATTTCTTATCTTTACCACGCCTTAAACACCTATTCTTTTCCCGTAGAATCTTAGGTATGTTAGCAGATTCCTGCCAAAAGAAAACTGGCTTATTTTACTCTCATTCCTTTGTTGTCATCAGCTCAGTTATTTGCATCATATCTTTTTTGATATTAAACCCACAGTACCCTCCTCATCCTGAGCTGCACTCTCCTACCTCATCCTGAGCCTGTCGAAGGATGGAAGCGAGTGCCGTCCCTCGTGGTTCGACAGGCTCACCATGAGGAGAGAGGAGAATGGCTCAACATAAGGGGATTGAGTTCATTTGGAATAGTTAACCTTTACAGCATTGACAAACTTAAGCAGAAGCATCAACAGTTTTATGTGTTTAACTCGCCCATGTTTTATCTCAAACCCCCCACCCAAGTTTTATCTCAAACCCCCCACCCAAGTTTTATCTCAAACCCCCACCCTCAATCCCTCCCCGCAAGGGGGAGGGAAGCAGATTGAGTTTGTGGCTAGGTTTCCTTGCTAACAATGCAAATCTTTATCCCCCTCCCCCTTGCGGGGAGGGGTTAGGGGTGGGGGTTTGGAATAAGAGCTATCAAGCCAAAAAAAGCTGATAATTTTTGCGTAAATATAGCCTAATACCTAATACACTTGCTATCTCGCCCCTACCCTACAGTTTCGCAACATTAAAAACATCACAGCTAGCAGGATTGCCCTCCTTATAACCACGCTCAAACCAATATTTACGTTGCGCAGATGTGCCATGCTTAAACGTCTTAGGCACAGCATAGCCCTACATTTGCTTTTGAAGCGTATCATCGCCGATTGAATTTGCTGCCGTTAGTGCTTCAGCAATATCACCACGCTCCAACAAATCCTCTTGCCCAGCATAGGCAGCCCAAACACCAGCATAACAATCTGCCTGCAATTCAACCCGCACCGACCATTCATTGCTTTCAGCCTTACTTAGGCGTGGACGAGCTTTATTAAATTCTGGCAACACACCAGTTAATTGTTGCACATGGTGCCCCACCTCATGCGCTAATACATATGCCTGCGCAAAATCTCCCGGTGCGCCAAATTGTTTTCTTAATTGATCATAAAATGAAAGATCAATATAGATTTTTTGATCTGCAGGGCAATAGAACGGCCCCGTGCTAGAACTTGCAGACCCGCAACCTGAGCGCACAGAATTGCTAAAGATAACAACTGATGGCTCAGCATATCGCCCCCCACTATCAGCAAAAGTCTTAGTCCACATATCTTCGGTTTCTTTTATAACAACGGAGACAAATTGCACCAACTCATCTTGTTCTGCATTGCTTTGTGGTTGCGATGTTGAAGAATTATTTGCAGGACTATTAGGAATTGAGCCATCAAGTAAAGCCAAAGGATTAACACCAAAAACCAAAGCACCAACCACAATGATTGCTAGCAATATAAATCCACCTTTAGAGCGAGGCATACGAAATTGGCTTCCACCAGATCTAATATTTCTCGATGATCGTGAATATCTGCCACGCCTTGAAGTCGAGCGTTGCCCTCGCCTATCCTCAATATTCGAGCTACCTTTACGCCCACGCCATTTCATATGCGATTCTCCTTAACGCCAATATATTTTCTCTTGTGCCACAAGGAAATCATTTAACCAAGCAGACAAAGTGATAAAAAGTAGGACAGCAATGCTGATATTAGGGTTGCATTTTCGTTACATTTTATAAAAAACACTACAATTCAGGGAGTTTTCAACCAAATTCAAGACATTCCCTATTGCTTAACAAATAAAATGGGAGTTGAGTTATCGTGAGTTCATTTTAATCAGGAGAACGAATATGCGTAAACTATTATTAGCAATATCAGCAACGGCACTCATGGCAACTGGCGCAATAGCGGCAGATCCAGTGATTACTGTTGAACCAGCTTATGTTGCGCCCTCTAGTGGGTTTGATTGGGACGGCTTTTATATGGGTGTTGGAATAACTGGCTTAGGACTAAATACAGGTACTAATGTTGGCTTTGCTGATGTTATCGCTGGTTTTAATGTAACATCTGGAAATATGTTATTTGGCGCTGAGGCTTGGGTTGGTGGCTGGTCGTCTAGCGCACCAGCAACTGGCTGGGGATTTGGTGCTGAGGCACGTGCTGGCTATCTTATGACACCTGAAGCTCTAGTTTATGTATCTGGCGGTGCTTACGGCCTTGCATCTGGCGGTTCATTAGCCACAGTTGGCGCAGGTGTTGAATTTGCTATTAATGACTATGTTTCCATTGATTTTGAATATAAATACTGGATGGCACCAGGAGCAGCCACTTATGGCAATTCCATTGGCGCTTCTGCCCTTTGGCATTTCTAATGCCTAATCATATAAAGCCTCTTAAAGGCAAATAATGGATTGATTACAAAAACCCTGCACAAATGTGTGGGGTTTTTTATTATCTTTCACGCCATTTACATTTATTCACAATACCAAGGAGGAAACTATGAATTACTTTAATAATATTTCACGTCGTTCTTTTATCGCAGGTACTGCTAGTGCTGGCGCTCTAATTATGATGCACCCATTTGCAGCTTTAGCAAAATCTGGGCAGGCTCATTTACGCCTAATGGAAACAACCGATATTCATGTCGCCATTTTCCCATATGATTATTATGCAGATAAGCCCAACGATACTATGGGTCTTGCCCGTACGGCAAAAATTATTGAAACAGTTCGATCTGAAGCTGGTAATTCAATGCTGGTGGATAATGGAGATCTTATTCAGGGCAATCCAATGGGTGATTATGTTGCCTATGAGCGTGGCTTTAAGGGTGGCGACTTACACCCAATGATTGCTGCCATGAACGAGCTTGGCTATGATGTAGCAACACTTGGTAATCATGAGTTTAACTATGGTCTAGATTTTCTTAACAAAGCACTTAATGGCGCTAAATTTCCTTTTGTCTGCGCAAATATTGCCATGGGCGACACACTTGGCGCTAATCCAACAGCCGATAAAACCCTCATAGAGCCTTATAAAATAATGGAAAAACAAATTGTTGATGGCGCAGGGAAAACAGAAACAATCAAAATTGGCTTCATTGGTTTTGTTCCACCACAAATCATGACATGGGATAGTCAGAACCTTAGGGGTAAAGTAATGACCCGTGATATTGTTCAAACCGCAAAAGCCTATGTACCACAAATGAAAGAACAGGGTTGTGATTTAATAGTTGCCCTATCTCATTCAGGCATTGATGGCTCTGAAAGCGAAGGCATGGAAAATGCTTCCCTGTTCTTGGCTGGTGTTGATGGCATAGATGTGGTGTTCACTGGCCACCACCACCGCGTATTCCCTGGCAATTATGCAGATATTGCTGGTGTCGATAATGAAAAAGGCACACTTATGGGCAAGCCAGCTGTAATGGCTGGATTTTGGGGCTCGCACATGGGTCTAATTGATTTATTACTTGAACAAAATGGTAATGGAGAATGGATAATTGCTTCTCACACTTCTGAGGCTCGCCCAATTTATGAACGAGTTGAGCGTGAAAGAATTCCATTAGTTGAATCAGTACCTGCTATTCTTGCTTCTGTGCAAAAAACCCATGATGAAACATTGGATTATATTCGCCGTCCCGTTGGCGAAACTGCCGTTCCGCTTTATTCATATTTTGCGCTGGTTGCTGATGATCCCTCGGTACAAGTAGTATCAAATGCTCAGACTTGGTATATAGGACAAATGATGAAAGGTACAAAATGGGAGGGCTTGCCTATTCTTTCTGCCGCCGCCCCGTTTAAGGCAGGTGGTCGAGGAGGCCCTGAATATTATACAGATGTGCCCATTGGCCCAGTTGCCATTAAAAACGTTGCTGATCTTTATCTCTATCCCAACACGGTTCGTGCTGTTTTGATTGACGGTGCAACAGTAAAAGATTGGCTAGAGCGCTCGGCTGGCATATTTAATCAAATTGCAGTTGGCTCAACCGATCAGCCATTAATCAATAATGATTTCCCTTCATATAACTTTGATGTGATTGATGGAGTTACCTATAAAATCGATATTAGCCAACCATCTAAATTTGATCCTAAGGGCGGATTATTAGATGCTAACGCTAATAGAATTATTGATTTAGAATTTAATGGCAAGCCAATTGATCCTAATCAGAAATTTGTTGTTGCAACCAATAATTATCGAGCTGGTGGCGGCGGTGCATTCCCCGGCAATGATGGCTCAACCATTATCTTCATTGCACCAGATACCAACCGTGACGTTATTGTGCGGTATTTGGTTGAGCAAGGCACAATCAATCCAAAAGCTGATAGCAACTGGTCATTGGCGCCCATGAGCAATACTAGCGTATTGTTTGAAACTGGCCCAAAAGCAAAAGACTATCTCAAAGATGTAACTGCAATTTCAATTGAATATGTCGATGAAGCAGAAAGCGGCTTTGGCTCATATAGAATTAAATTTTAATATCTATATATATTAAATAAAAGGTCAGGAGTTATTTCTGGCCTTTTTTTTGTTAAAAGCCAATTCTTTTGCAGAGTTAAGCATTTTTTACAATTCATTACTTGATTTACTTCTTCACTTGATATTTAACCGTTCGTGGAGAGGTGGCCGAGTGGCTGAAGGCGCGCCCCTGCTAAGGGTGTAGGCGGGTAACTGTCTCGAGGGTTCGAATCCCTTCCTCTCCGCCAGCTTTCCAACATCAAAACATCGTCAACTCATTGAAATAACAACATAATTTCCTCTATCTTAAAGTATGTCGGAACTAAAATGCTTGACTTGTAGCACGTTTTGTAGCACACTTTGTAGCACAATTTAGATGTTAGGCTCAACATAATGACAATCAGTAAGCGCAGTTCAAATAGCGATACTTACCATTTACGAAAACGTGTGCCAGCACGATTTAAAGATATTGAACCAAGAAAACACGTTGGCATTAGTCTTCACACAGATAGCTTGGAGCAAGCACAACAAAAAGCATCAACTGCATGGCAACAGCTATTGGCTGGCTGGGAAGCTCGCCTTGCTGGTGACACTGATGATGCTGAAAAGCGTTTCATAGCCGCAAAACAATTAGCACAAGCTAGAAACTTTAGATTTTTACCATCAGATCAAATAGCCTCCCTGCCCTCTTCTGATCTTACCGAGCGAATTGATTTTGCCTCTGTTGTTAATGATAAAATAGACACTATAGAGGCCTCTGCTATTCTTGGTGGAGCTAACCCGCCAAAGATTAACGTAACTAGAGCATTAGAATTATTTTGGACACTTGCGGCAAAAAAAACTTTGGGTAAAAGCGAGCAACAAATCAAGCGTTGGCGCAATCCATTCAAAAAAGCCATTACTAACTTTATTGGCGTGATTGGTAATAAAGCACTAGATGAGATAAATCGTGAAGATATGTTGGCCTTTCGCCAATTCTGGTTCAAGCGAATGAAGAATAACGGCTTAAGCGCAAATAGCGCGAATAAAGATTTAATTCATCTTGGCAATATTTTCAAAACAGTCAATGAGATGAAAGGGCTTGGAATAGATCTTCCTCTATCGGGCTTGAGTTTTAAAGAAGATGAAGCTCAACAAAGACCATCTTTTTCAGAAGACTGGATTCGCAACAAGATATTAGCCAAAGGAGCGCTTGATGCACTTAATGTTGAAGCGAGATGTATTTTGATTGGAATGATAAACACAGGCTATAGACCAAGCGAGGCTCAAGGGCTTTTGCCCACTCATATCAATCTTGAAGGAGATGTGCCTTATATCTCAATTGAGCCAGATGGGAGGCAGCTTAAAAGCGCAAGGTCACGTCGTATAATTCCACTTGCAGGTGTTAGTCTTGAAGCATTTAAACAATGCCCAAATGGCTTTCCTCGTTATCGTAATAGTCCCTCTCTATCTGGCACTGTGAATAAATACTTGCGAGAGAATAACCTACTCGAAACTTCAAACCATACCTTATATGGCTTGCGTCATGCTTTTGAAGATAGAATGCTTGCGGCTGGTGTTGATGAAAGAATTCGTCGTGATTTATTTGGACATAGATTAAACAGGGAAAGATATGGAGCTGGGGCAACGCTTGAACATCTTTATAAGATTATTCAGCGTGTATCCTTATGATTTGATAAAGCCCTCACACGATCAATCATACTACCATTTAGAGCCGCTTTAGCATTTTTCACACCTCGATCCAGCCGCTCAAATATTGGCAGATAATTCAAACCAAGAACCTTATCTAGCAAAAAAGAACCTTATCTCGCAAAATAAGATCAGCAATCTTCTCACGCTCACGAAGAAGACGGTCTAAATCTTTTTGCAAATGGCAAGCCTTCTTCACCATCAATTAATATAAGCCATTAGATTGGCGATAAGCTAAATCCAATAGATTATATATCAGCAATATAATTAGAGTACTTTCAGCAAATAAAAGCCAAATAGCAAAAATACTAAATTCCATTTCTTACCTCCAAAACATGAAGGCGGGCATTAAAAGATTATAGTATCATTAGAGTTCAAAGTCAATTCATTAAGCATTTTCAATATGTTAGCAGCAGAGTGATATAATTCACTACTAATCAAAACCACGCTGTTACAAGTCAAAACAATGCAAGGTAATTGCAGTTCTTTCTAAATATTCAAAATCTTTTGAGATTGTAGAGGGATTATGTCGAGGCTAAAACCTCTCATCAAAACCATTAAGCTCGCTGCACCCTTTTTTATACCGCATTCCGAAACAAAATACAGGTATCCACTTTTCTTGGGAATGCTCACTAAGCATATTTTAGAATTCAATGGGGCTCTTTCTTGTGCAACACCAACCGTCATTAAAAACCACTCAAAAAGGATAGCTTTTTAATGGCGGACAGGGAGTCCGTTTATATTTAGCAAATGTTTTATTTAGTTATTATATTTCAATTAGTTAAAACTCATGTGTAGCGTTTTGTATAGCAAGATGTATAGCACAAAGTTAGGTTTATATAATTTTTAATGATGTTTCAGCTAAAGCCTAAAAATATTAGGCTTTGTCCCAGATATTATAAGGGACTTATTAAATAAGTACAGATTAGGCATGCCCCGCACCCCGATGCGGGGTTGGCTTATGCAGGAACGATTATATTCCACGTCACCCCATAATTTCATCACTTGTTGCTTGCAGTTTTCGAAATGCCTCATATCGCCTTTGATGCCAAAGTTTGAGACGCATATCAGGAGTAAAGCTTTTGCCTGCACGCGACATTGCGCCCATTGCTTGCTTTAGGTCTTTGTAAATACCAGCAGCAGTAGCACCTGTCATTGCGGCACCAAGCGATACTCCATCGG
>JAJRPR010000126.1 GCA_024280655.1 Alphaproteobacteria bacterium
CAGCCACAAAGTGGCTCTGGACATATAATAACGACAGGCCTAACATGGCTATCGGCGGCATAACGCCAAAACAAAAGCTAGCCATAATGGCTACTTAAAACACTCTACTTATAAACGCCCCTAAATATGGGGGTATTACCAACTCAAATGCTTTTGCAAAATCTCTAGCGCTTCGTCTAACAGTTCGGGAGTAGCGGCAGCGATTATGTTTCCTCCTTTGTGGGCAGTTTTTTTGTCCCATGTGCAAACTACTGCGCCTGCATTTTCTATAATGGCTATAAGCGGTGCTATGTCGCATTGTTTTAGGTCTGGCTCAATTATCAAATCTATTTGCCCCATTGCCAATAGCGCATAGGCGTAACAATCTACTCCATAACGAGCGAGGCGAACCTTGTTCTCTATTTCATCATAGGCGGCTCTTTGTGCTGGTTTTGCAAAAAGCGCTGGTGTGGTGGTGAACATAATCGCTTCTGATAGGTTTTTTGTGCTGCTTGAAATTAGTGGAGTGGATTTTCCCTGATAAATATATTCAGCCTTTTTGCCTGTTGCGATGAATATCTCGCCAGTAAAAGGCTGGCTCATTAGGCCAGCAATAGCTGTTTCGCCATCAAGTAGCCCTATCAGTGTACCCCATGTTGGCAGACCAGAAATAAAGGCACGAGTGCCATCTATTGGATCTATTACCCAAGCGTAGGAACTATTGGTTGTTTTATCGTCTAATTCTTCACCAAAAATCGAGTGGGAGGGATAGGCTTTTTCAATAATTTCTCTAATTATTTTTTCAGCGTCTTTATCAGCTTTAGTTACTGGATCAAAACCTTGTTTGAGCTTGTTCTCAACCACCAAAGAAGAGCGAAATAGCGGCAAAGTTATTTCAGATGCGGCATTTGCTGCTTCAAGCAATGTTTCTTGAAGAGTCTTGGTTTCTGGAAGAGTTTTGGTTTCTTGAAGAGTTTTGGTTTTTTGTAAAATCTTGGTGTCTAATTTCATTTTACTCTCAAATTTTTTATCTCTAAGCAACTTATACACAGAAATTGATTCATTTTTGCAACAGTTTTTAAGGTTTTGCAGGTTTTTTGAAGAAAAAACGTAAGAGCTATTGTCCTAAAGGGCAAATCAGTTCACAAAAAGTGGGCATGATGGTTTGGGGCTTTTATGTTTTTAGGCTCTTTAACCGTTTCCTCCCTAGGGGCGTAGATCTATATATATGGTCTATATAAGCCCCAACTCGGGTCGATTTGGGGCTTATTCATTAGTTTCTTTGTCGGCCCATTTTTTAGAAGCTTTTATTTTATCTAAATAAGATTATTGTGCAGCATTAGATTGAATGCGTGCAAGAGCTGCAATGTCTAAATTAATTAGCGATTTAATGAGATTATCAATTATTTGTTTTAGGGCATTATAATTAGTACTCTTTATAAACGTTGCTTCGTTCATATAAAGATGGCGTGAGATTTCTATTTGAATGGCATGAATATTATGCGCTGGGTTGGCGTAAGAATTGGTAATGAAGCCTCCTGCATAGGGGCGATTGCGTGAGATCTTTAGCCCGTTTCCAGAAAAATGACTTTCTATTACATCAACAATTATTTTTGAACATGTTGTGCCATGCCTATCACCTAAAACAATGTCTGGAGCTGTGCGCTCCTTTGCGTGAAAAGGGTTAGGCTGGGAAAGGGTAGGCTGGGAAAGATTGGGTCGAGAAAGGTTAGGCATAGAGTGGCAATCAATAAGTAGTGCAATGCCAAATTTTTCTAGTGTTTTTGTGAGTAGTTTTTGCAAAGTAAGATGATAAGGTCGATAAATCCCCTCAATGCGCATATGCGCGTCTTCAATAGTTAGCTTTTTTGAATAAATATTTTTATTTTGCGCAACAATTTTTGCCAAAGTGCCAATGCCAGATTTTACACGGGTTGAATTTATATTATAATTGCTTGGCAATTTTTCAGCAAACATTGTTTGATCAAGTTCATAGGGTTCACGATTTACATCTACATAGGCACGTGGAAAATGAGCGTGCAATAACGGCGCCCCTAAATGCGGCGCTCGGGAGAATAAATCATTTACATAAGCATCTTCAGAAAGACGGATTGAAACCTTGTCCAATTTACTCATTTCTAAAAAGCGCTCTGGGTAGTCTGAGCCTGAATGGGCTGAGTTAAAAACTAGCGGTGCTATTGCTCTTTTGGGAGCAATAGTTTCAAATGCAGGTCTGTTATGATAATCTGAGCGCATTGTACCTATTTTAATTCATAATTTGGACTTCATTGACTGAAACTAGTATAAAGCGTACTTAAAATAAAAAGAAAGAGTATTTATTTATAATTTTATACATTGATAAACTTGAATTAAGTATATTGCTGTAAATAGCATTTGATTTTAGTGTAACTGAGTGAAGGATTTTTTATGAACCGTATTTTATTGGCAGAAGATGATGATGATATGCGTCAATTCCTAACACGTGCTCTTAAGGGGGCAGGTTATGATGTTGTTTCGTTTGATAATGGCAAATCAGCATATGAAAAATTGCGTGAAGAGCCGTTTGCACTATTATTATCTGATATTGTAATGCCAGAAATGGACGGGATTGAGTTAGCACGCCGTGCTACCGAATTAGATCCTGATCTAAAAGTCATGTTCATTACAGGATTTGCAGCTGTAGCGCTTAACCCTGATAGTAACGCACCAAAAGATGCTTCTGTTTTATCAAAGCCAATTCACCTAAAGGACTTAGTGAACGAGGTTGAGCGGCTTTTAGCGGCTTAAAACTATTGACCTAAATTGCTGCTTGTGGTTTATCGCCAGAGATATTTCATATATCAAAATAAAGATGGGCGTATAGCTCAGCGGGAGAGCACTACATTGACATTGTAGGGGTCACTGGTTCAATCCCAGTTACGCCCACCATCTTTATTACTGCGTTAAACGCTGCTTTACTAATTTTTTTATTTCTGAAAGTTCGCTCGTTGTAGTTTTAAGGTCTTGCATTTGATCTTTTAATAGGCCAAGGCGCAAATTTACCATTTCTAGCAGTTTTTCGGCCTGTGTATCATGGGTTTGATCTGCGTCGTAAAGTGAGAGATATTCTTCAATTTCTTTTAGAGAAAAGCCAAGTCGCTTGCCACGTAAAATTAGAATAAGGCGTGCTCTATCTCGTTTGTTAAACACCCGAGTGCCACCAACACGACGAGGAAATAGCAGGCCTTTGCTTTCATAAAATCTAATAGTTCTGGTTGAAATATCAAATTCTTTAGCTAGGCCTGCTATGGCATATAATTCCTGTTTGTCGCTTTCTATCCTATTCACTTTGTTTCCTAATTGAAATATTTCTTAATCATGAGTGGCGGCATATTCTTCACGCAACTCTTTTTTCGATAATTTACCAACCAAAGTTTTTGGCAATTCGTCTTTGAAGAACACTGATTTTGGCATTTCAATTTTTGAAAGATGCTCTTTTAGGAACTCCTTCATTTCGTCTTCTTTTAGAGTTTTACCCGCAAGCAATTTAATAAACGCTATTGGTGCTTCACCACGATAATCATCTTTAACGCCAATTACTGTAACTTCATCAACTGCTTCATGTTTAGAAATTGCTTCTTCAATGGCACGCGGATAGACATTAAAGCCTGAGCAAATAATAATATCTTTAATTCTATCAACCAAGAATGAATAACCATCTTCATCCATATAGCCAACATCACCAGTTCTAAACCAGCCTTTAGTAAAAGCCTCTTTGTTTGCCTGTTCATTGTCAAAATATCCAAGCATAACTTGCTTGCCTTTAACCACCAATTCACCACGCTCGCCAAGCGGCATAAATTTGCTAGAATCTTCAATATCTACAAAACGAATGTCTGTTCCTGGTACTGGTAGGCCAATAGACATAGGTTTTGAAGGCTCATTAAGTGCCGCACAACACACAACAGGTGAGGTTTCAGTTAGGCCATAACCTTCTGCCAAAAGAGCGTCTGATTTTTTGGCAAATGCTGCTCTGGTTTCATCGGGCAGTGCCGCACCACCAGAAATGATTAATTTTAGCGAAGAAAGCGCTTCACGAGTTGCCTCTGGTGCATTGGCAAGAGCAAGTGTTAAGGTTGGCACGGCTGGTAAAATATCAGGTCTGGTGCGCTTTAATAAAGCCAACATCATTTTCATTTCAAAACGAGGTAATAGAATAATAGAAGCGCCACGTGAAAGCGGCACATTCATGCAAACCGTCATCGCAAAAATATGAAAGAACGGCAAAACTGCAACAACTTTTGCGGGTGGTTCAAATACACCACAACCCCAAAGTTGAATTTGAGAAAGGTTGGCTGCAATATTGGCATGTGAAAGCATTGCGCCCTTTGGTGCGCCCGTTGTGCCGCCAGTATATTGCTGTACGGCAACGTCTTTGTCAGCGTCAATTTTAACTGGTTTAGCGCTTAGGCCTTTATCAATTAAGCTAGCAAAACCCTCTATTTGGCTAGCATATTTTCCTGATTGCCATTTTGACATCTCTTTACCTTTAAGAAGAGGAAATAAGATTTTTTTAATGCCAGATAAAAAATCTGGGAAATGCCCAACAATGGCTT
Source organism: Alphaproteobacteria bacterium (assembly GCA_024280655.1). Lineage (GTDB taxonomy): Bacteria > Pseudomonadota > Alphaproteobacteria > Rhizobiales > Devosiaceae > S141-66. Next base: position 4,575 of record JAJRPR010000126.1, read on the forward strand.
TTTTAACGTCGCCTCTTTCCATTAGCTTTTCAGCTTTTTCAAATACTACTGTTAGATCAATAGTAATTAAAAGATCAGCGCCAGAATTGCCAATAATATGGCTAAGCTCATTGCTTGAATAAAGCGGGTTGCAATTAACAACTGTGCCACCGCACAATAAAACCGCATAATATGCCACTGGAAAAAACGGCGTGTTGGGCAACATAATTGCTACACGTGAGCCTTTTTTAATACCATAGTCTTTTTGTAAAGCGCCAGCCATTGCTCTTATTTGTGAGCCAAGTGAGGCGTAGCTAGTTGTTGCTCCTAAAAAATCAATAGCCACTCTATCGCCATGCTTATCGCAAGATTTTAACACGGTTTCAAATACTGGAGTAGTGTCTATAGGGGCATTCCAATCAATGCCTTTTGGATATGATTTAAGCCAAGGCTTTTGTGAATTAGCGGTTGCTTTTTTAGCTGCTGGTTTTTTTGCAGCTGGTTTTTTCTTAGTAGTTTTCTTTTGTACCATAATTTAGTCCTCCCATTATTTACCATTATTTCGCAAACTAGAACATCTATTGACGCTAACGTCAATTACTTGTCGTAAAATAATGTTTTGACTATTGATAATTATAGTTTTATATCTTACCTATAAGGCATCTAGTTGACGTTAACGTACATGTCTATACTAATATTTTTTTCTGGTCTATAATTAGGGTAAATTAAATCTGATTTGGCGCCAAATTTGCACGGGAGGCAAGCAAATGACCTTTTTAATTCTTATTATTGCTATTGTAGTATTTTTTACTCTTGCATTAAGACAGTCACCGCTTTGGCAATGGGTACTAGCAATGTTGGTGTTTGGTATTTTGTGCATTATAAATGGTGCAGGTTGGTTTTGGGCTTTATTGCCAGCAATAATTCTTGGTGTTTTAACGATTAAGCCAATTCGTATGGTTGTTCTGAGCTCTTGGGTTTTTGCTCTGACCAAAAAAATGTTGCCAAAAGTTTCTTCAACCGAACAAGAAGCGCTAGACGCTGGCACGGTTGGCTGGGACGCTGATTTATTTTCTGGTCGCCCCAAATGGGATAACTTATTAAATATTCGCCCACTAACAATTTCAGATGAAGAACAGGCATTTCTTGATAATGAAACCGAGCAAGCCTGTGAAATGATTGATGATTGGGATACTCGTAATAATAGGGCTGATCTGTCGCCAGAACTTTGGCAATTTCTAAAAGATAAAGGCTTTTTGGGAATGTTAATTTCTAAAGAACATGGCGGTCTTGGGTTTTGTGCGCAGGCGCAATCTATGATTGTTTCAAAAATTGCCTCTCGATCGGTTGCCGCTGGTATTACCGTTATGGTGCCAAACTCATTGGGGCCGGGTGAATTATTAGAAAAATATGGCACAGATTCGCAAAAGAAAAAATACCTAAGGCGTTTGGCTGAGGGTAAAGAAGTGCCTTGTTTTGCATTAACTGGGCCAACTGCAGGGTCAGATGCTGCTGGAATGCCCGATGTTGGGGTGGTAACTTATGGAACATATAAGGGCAAAAAGACACTTGGTGTTAATTTGTCATGGGACAAGCGTTATATTACTTTAGCTCCTGTTTCTACTTTGCTTGGCTTAGCGGTAAATCTTTTTGATCCTGAAAATCTTTTAGGCAAAGGAGAAAATATTGGTATTACTTTAGCGCTTGTTCCAAGTGATTACCCTGGTGTTGAAATTGGTCTGCGTCATTATCCCTCCCGTTCGGCCTTTATGAATGGCCCGACTAAGGGCAAAGATGTGTTTGTGCCAATGGAATTTTTAATTGGTGGCGTTGAATATGCTGGGCAAGGCTGGCGCATGCTAATGGAATGTCTTTCAACTGGGCGTGCTATTTCATTACCAGCGATTGGCACTGTTTCGATTAAATCTGCGCTTCGCACTACTTCGGCTTATGCAAGAATTCGCCGCCAATTTAATATTCCTATCGGAATAATGGAAGGTGTTGCTGATCCGCTTAGCTCGCTAGTTAAAGACGCTTATATGTTTGAAGCTTCACGTGTACTAACTGCTTCTATGGTTGATGAGGGGGAAAAGCCTTCAGTTATTTCTGCACTACTTAAATATCGTACAACTGAGGCGATGCGTGATAGCAATAATGATGCGATGGATATTCATGGTGGGCGTGCTATTCAAGATGGTCCAAAAAATTATTTGTTCTCAAGCTATGCCGCAACTCCTGTTGCTATTACTGTTGAGGGGGCAAATATTCTCACTAGAACTTTAATAACCTTTGCACAAGGATCATTACGGGCGCACCCATATCTATATTCAGAAATTCAAGCATTGCAAAATGATGACAAAGAAGAGGGCTTAAACGATTTTGATAAGGCGTTTGGTGGGCACGTAAAATATATGCTCGGCAATATTGCTGGCTCGTTCTTCCATGCTATTACTTTTGCTAAATTTGCATCAACGCCATTTGATCATGATTTGGCTAAATATTATAAAAAGCTACATAGATATAGCCAAAGTTTTGCGCTAGTTGCGGACTGGGTGGTGATTTATCTTGGTGGAGCAATTAAACGTAAGCAGATGATTTCTGGGCGTATGGCAGATATATTATCAGACCTTTATCTTATGTCAGCAACTCTTAAGCGCTTTGAAGATGAGGGGCGTATTAAAGAAGATGTACAGATAATTGAAGCAATTATGAAAGATAGAATTGCGGCGATTGAAAGTAGTTTTATTGGCGTGTTTCGTAATTTGCCAAACTTTTTCTTGCGCAATATTATGCGAGTACTTGTGTTTCCATTTGGCGCACATGCGCATAGTGCAAGCGATAAGGAAAACACAAAGCTTGCTCGTTTAGTTCTTTCACCAAGTGAATTAAGAGATCGCCTAACTCATGGTGTTTATCTGACATTTGATCCTAACGATAGAACTGGTGTTTTAGAAGATGCTTTACTTAAAGTTGAAGCGGCAAAGGATATTGAAAGCAAGTTCTTAAAAGCTATTAAAAAGGGCACGCTTACTCGACGCCTTGATCGTGATATTTTTGAAGATGCTATTGACGCTGGAATTTTGAATTCAAATGAAGTTGCAATAATGCGAGCAGCGGATGCGGCAACTAAAGAAGTTGTTAAAGTTGATGATTTTGAGGCAGGTGAATTGGGACAAAATTATACGCCTCCTAAAAAAGTTGCTACAAAAAAACCTGTTGCTAAAGTAAAGTCTGTAACAAAGGCAAAATCTGTTGCTAAAAAAGCGTCAGTAAAGCAAGCGGTAAAAAAATTACCAGTTAAAGCAGAACAGCATTTGCCAGCGAAGGTAAAGAAAACCCTTCCGGCCAAAACTGCAAAAAGGCCAGTAAAAAAACCTGCTAAAAAAACAACTAAGAAACCAGTTGCAAAACCAAAAAAACCAGCCAAATAGGCAAATAGAAAATATAGGGGATAGACATGGCAAAACCGCCGCAACCAAAAATGCCAAAATGCAAATATTGGAAATTTGAAATTGATGTCGAGAAAATCGGCTGGCTTACTATTGATGTGCCAAAATCACCAGTAAATGTTCTCTCCTCAGGGGCAATAAAAGAATTATTGAATTTAGTTGCACGCTTTGAAGATCTAATAGCATCTGATGAATTAGTTGGTGTTATCTTGCAATCAGGGAAAAATAGCGGCTTTATTGCAGGTGCTGATGTTTCAGAATTTGATAAAATGTCAGATTTTTCAGGGCTACCAAAAGAGCTTGAAAAAGTTCATGCGCTATTTGCTCGTATTGAAAAATTAAAAGCACCATTTGTTTGCACCATTCATGGTTTTTGTTTGGGTGGTGGATTAGAGCTTGCGCTGGCAACTCATTATCGCATTGCGGTAAATGATGATAAAACTCGCATTGGTTTTCCTGAAGTTAAACTTGGAATTTTCCCCGGTTGGGGTGGCACAGGTCGCTCAATTAGGCAAGCAGGGCCAGTTAGTGCCATGTCCATTATGCTTTCGGGTAAATACCTTAGAGCGGGTGCGGCTCGAGGCATGAACCTAGTTGATAAATTGGTGCAAAATCGTGATCAATTACGTTGGGAAGCACGAAAAGCCGTTATTCAAAAACGTAAAAGCAAGCCAGCTGGCTTTATGAAAAGCATTTTAGCTAACGCTCCTTTTAGAGGATTAATCGTTAAAAAAATGCGCCAGCAAGTAGCCAAAAAAGCAATCAAAGCACATTACCCTGCACCCTATTCGCTTATTGATTTATTTGAAGAAAATGGTGATGATTGGCGGGCAATGATTAAGGGCGAAATTGCTCGTTTTGTTCCATTATTACTTTCTGATACTTCTAAAAACCTACGTCGTTTATTTTTCCTTTCCGAAGGTCTAAAAAAGCAGGGTCTTAGCGGCAAAGACAAGCCAAAATTTTCTCGTGTGCATGTTATTGGTGGCGGTGTTATGGGCGGTGATATTGCTGCTTGGTGTGCCTTTCGTGGCATGGCGGTAACTTTGCAAGATTTAGATATTGAACGAATTGAGCCCGCGCTAAAGCGAGCCAAAAAATTGTTCAAAAAGCGCCTAAGAAAGCCAAACCTAGTTGCAGCCGCTATGAGCCGCATTGAGGCAGATGTTGATGGTAAGGGAATTAAGCGAGCTGATGTGGTGATTGAAGCGGTAGTTGAAAACCTTAAAATCAAGCAAGAAATTTTCAAAAATGCTGAAAAGCAAATGAAACCAGAAGCAATTATGGCAACCAATACATCGTCGATTGAACTTGAAAAAATTGCTTCTTCATTAAAGAACAAGAGCCGTCTTATCGGGTTACATTTTTTCAATCCCGTAGCGCAATTACCGTTGGTTGAAATTATTCGCTCAAAATATAATTCCGATAAAGATGTGGCAATGGGCGCAAGTTTTGCGCTAGCGATTGGTAAATCGCCTGTTGTGGTAAAAAGTGCTACTGGCTTTTTAGTCAATCGAGTTCTTATGCCCTATATGCTCGGTGCGGTGAACCGTGTTGAGGCAGGTGAAAGTAAAGAGCTTATTGATGCGGCCGCTGTTAAGTTTGGTATGCCAATGGGGCCTATTGAACTTATGGATATGGTTGGGCTTGATGTTGGTAAATCGGTGGCTGAGGAAATTGGCGCTCCTGTTAAAGAGGGCTCAAAATTTGCTGTTCTTGTTGCGTCTAAAAAACTTGGCAAGAAAACAGGTGAGGGCTTTTATAAATGGGAAAATGGCAAAGCGCAAAAAGGCGAAGTGCCTACACATAAAGACTTAGAGGCTTTGGGTCGTGAATTGGTCAAGCCTTTGGTTGATGAAACTGAAAAGGTCGTCAAAGAGAAAATTGTAGCTAATGCTGATTTAGCTGATATTGGTGTAATATTTGGTACTGGCTTTGCGCCATTTTTAGGTGGGCCGCTAAGGGCCAGAAAAGATGGCAAAGCGTAAAGTAGTAAGGCTTAAGGGAAATTATAATGGCTAAAAATTTAAGAAGAATAGCAATCATTGGTGGGGCAAGAATTCCATTTTGTCGTGCCTATAGTGGTTATGCTGGTGAAACAAACTTAACTATGCTTTCAACGGCACTTGGTGGTTTGGCAGATAAATATGGCTTAAGAGGTGAAAAAATTGACGAGGTAATGGCGGGTGCTGTTATTGGTCATTCAAAAGATTTTAATCTGGCACGTGAAGCAACGCTTGATGCTGGATTTCCTCCCTTTACCCCCGGAACAACAATTCAAATAGCTTGTGGTACTTCTTTGCAAGCGGCTTTGGCTTTAGGGGCAAAAATCGCCTCTGGAGAAATTGAAAGCGGCATTGCGGCAGGGGCTGATTCTATTTCTGATAGTCCAGTAGTATTTGGCAAAAAATTTGCTCATCGTATGATAAAACTTTCTCGTGCTCGCTCATTTGGTGAGAAGCTAGGAGTGTTTAAGGGCTTTTCATTTGGTGAAATAACTCCAACAGCGCCATCGGTAAATGAGCCACGCACCAAAATGTCTATGGGTCAACATCGCGAACTTATGGCACGTGAATGGGGCATTACTCGTAAGGCGCAAGATGAGCTAGCCTATAAAAGCCACATGAACGCCGTTAGCGCCTATGATGAGGGTTTCCATGATGATCTGATTGTGCCATGCGCTGGTATAATTAAAGATAATAATGTTCGTGCAGATTCAACGCTTGAGAAAATGGCGACAATGAAACCAGCCTTTGATAGAAAATCAGGCTTTGGAACATTAACAGCCGCCAATTCAACGCCACTAACTGATGGCGCATCAAGTGTGCTTTTGGCATCAGAAGAATGGGCTAAAGAGCGTGGCTTACCAATTTTAGCTTATCTTAGTATGGGTGCAGTTGGCGCAAATGATTTTGCGGCAGGAGATGGTCTGCTTATGGCACCAACCATTGCGGTATCGGATATGTTAAAACGAGCAAACCTTAGTTTTGATGATATTGATTTATTTGAAATTCATGAAGCATTTGCAGCGCAGGTTCTGGCAACGCTTAAGGCGTGGCAAAACCGCTCTTATTGCAAACAAGTTTTGGGGCGTGATAAGGTGATGGGCAAAATCGATCCAGCCAAAATTAATATAAAAGGCTCGTCCCTTGCTTATGGACACCCATTTGCGGCAACTGGCGCTAGAATTCTTGGTGCAACGGCAAAAATGCTCAATAGCGAGAATAAAAAACGAGCACTTATTTCGGTTTGTACTGCTGGCGGTATGGGCGTTGCGGCATTGGTTGAGAGAGCTTAGGGTTTTAACTCATATTTATAGCGTGAGTTATCCAAATAATTCATCAACTAAATCATTTGCATTATTTGTTAAATCTTCTTGAGTTTCAGTGCGCCGTTCTTCTCCAGAATAGTTTGCTAATTTATGTCTTCGTCTATCAGGGCCAAAATAGCGATTTGTGCGAATGAATTTTCTAGGGTGTTCAATAGTTTCAACAATTCTTATATATAAGTCTTTTGCACATAGGGGCTTGCGTAAAAACTCGCTAATACCAGCGTCACGGGCGGTTTCAATACGCCATTTTTCAGTATAGGCTGAAAGCATAATAACTGGAACAAAGCGGTTTGGACTGTCCTCAGCTCCACGCAAAAGCTCGACCAATTCAACTCCATTTAATGTTTCAAGCGCATAATCAACTATAACAAGATCAATTAGATGGGTGTTGAGCTCTTCAAGTGCCACTGCGCCATCATTTGCCTCACGAATGTTGGAAATGCTAAATCCGCGCAACATAGCACGAACAATTTTAAGCATATATTGGTTGCTATCGACTATTAAAACATTAAGCGCCGACATATCGATAATACGCATCGTTGTCTTCCAAAAAGATTAGGTATTATTGTGCTAATATTTAAGGTGAAAATCGGTAAATCTTTAGCTAGGTGAGAATACTAGGTTCAAAACGCTAATATGCTAATAGTAAAATATTATGCTTATTGACAGGACTTATTGATGGCCTTATGTTTGCGCAAAATTAGCGGCAGTTTAATTGCTGGAAATATTAAAGGTAATGATTATGAAAGTTCGTAATTCTCTTAAAGCCCTAATGGGCCGTCATCGTGATAATAAACTAGTGCGCCGTCGTGGCCGTACATATATTATCAATAAGGTGAATAAGCGTTTTAAAGCACGCCAAGGCTAAAAAGCTAAAATAGACTTATGTTTATAGCTAATGCTAGCCCACTAAAATAGTTAGGCTATTGTTATTATTTGTCTTGTTTTTTTACAAACGCAATACGTATCATATTTGTAGCGCCCGGTGTGCCAAGAGGTACACCAGCGGTTATGGCTATACGTTCCCCAACTTGAGCAAATCCCTCTTGCAGAGAAATTAATGATGCTCTTGAAACCATATCCTCAAGACTTTTTGCATCTTCAGTTTGCACGCAGTGAAGTCCCCATACTAATGATAATCTCCGGGTTGTTCTTAGGTTTGGCGAGAGGGCAATGATTGGGATTGCTGGGCGTTCACGTGCAGCTCTTAGGCCAGTGGAGCCAGAAGATGTATAAGTAACAATGGCGGATAGGTCTAAAGTTTCAGCTATTTGCCTTGTGGCCGCTGATATAGCGTCAGCAGCTGTTGGTTCTGGCTTGGTTGCTTGCGCACGAATAATTGATTGGAAATTATCATCGCTTTCAACGGCAACTGCTACATTATCCATCGTTTTGACGGCCTTTATAGGATAATCACCAGCAGCACTTTCAGCTGAAAGCATAATAGCGTCTGCTCCCTCAAAAACCGCAGTTGAAACATCTGACACTTCGGCACGTGTTGGAACTGGTGAAGTTATCATTGATTCGAGCATTTGCGTTGCAACCACAACAGGTTTGCCGTGCACACGAGCTAATCTTATCATTCTTTTTTGTAACCCCGGTACTTCTTCAAGCGGCATTTCAACACCAAGATCACCACGAGCAACCATTATAGCATCGCTCAATGTGATGATTTCTTCGAGGCGAGAAATAGCTTGCGGCTTTTCGATTTTTGCTAAAATACCCGCACGCCCCTTTACTATTTTTCGAATTTCATAAATATCTTCGGGCCGTTGAACAAAAGAAAGCGCAATCCAATCAGCTTCATTTTCTAGTGCTTTTTGTAGATCTGCTTTATCTTTTTTGGTTAGTGAACTCATGCCCAAAATACTATCGGGCAGTGAAATGCCTTTTTTATCAGACAGTTTTCCACCATGAACAATATCAGTTTTAATTTTTCCCTTTGTAACAGAAATTACTTTTAGCTGAATTTTTCCATCGTCAAGTAAAAGACGATCATTAACTGAAACTGAGCTAAATATTTCCTTATGTGGCAAATAGATACGAGAATTATCGCCATCCTTTTTATCATTATCTAAGGTAAAAATATTTCCTTGCGTAAGGTTGGTTGAGCCATCAATGAATTTGCCTATTCGCAACTTTGGCCCTTGCAAATCAACCAAAATCCCAAGAGGGTGGCCTATTTCCTTTTCAACATTTCGAATGTATGAAACAGTAGTTGCTAAAACCTCATGGCTGGCATGGCTCATGTTAATGCGAAAAACATCAGCACCAGCTTTTGCTAATTGCATTATTATTTCTTCTTTGTCAGAAGAGGGGCCAAGAGTTGCTAGAATTTTTATGCGTCTATTTCGTTTCATTTTTATCTTACATTTGTTCTTTGTCAGTTTCAGGGCTCATTGTGTCAGGCTCAACTTCTGAAGTATTAGATATTTGTTCTTCTCTAAGTTCTAATGTCCAATTTGCTTCATTTCTAGTATCAATCTCAAAGAAACCTGTTCTCTCATATCCTCGTGCTAGACAATCATCTACGCTAAAAATAGTAAAGGTTTCATCGCGAGTGCAAAGATAAACTGGCCCGTCCCATGCACCACCCCCAATATCATCAACAGCAAATAAATAATAGAACCTAGAATTAAGATCGCCTTGAAAGACTGTAATACAATCATTGCTGGCTGCCAACCACCATCCCTCTGATTGCCAACCTCGCTCAGCACGATAGCCAAGTGCAATATTTATTTGGTTGGCTGTCTTGTTGCAAACCCGTAAATCAGCGCTCGCTGGACTTGTCAAAAACATAGTAGAAAACAACAGAGTGAGTATTGTTAGAAATGATAATTTTGAATTGTTCAATTTGTTGATTCGCATTTATTATTAGTTCTTTCTTGTGCCAAAAATATAGGGGCTAAGTCAATTAGGTAATATATATAATTAAATTTATAAAATCTGGCAAAATTGGGGAGAGATATAAAAATGCTTGATTGATGCGATAATCTAATGTTGATACAAGTTACAAAATATAGGAGTAAATATGTCAGAACATGGTGTAGCAAAAGACCAGTTGCGTTCAATCATTGATCGTATTGAGAGACTTGAAGAAGAAAAAAAGACAATTTCAGATGATATTTCAGAAGTTTATGCGGAGGCTAAAGGAAATGGTTTTGATGCTAAAATTTTGCGCCAAGTTGTGCGTATTAGGAAAATAGATAAAGTTGAGCGTCAAGAACAAGAAGCGATATTGGATTTATATATGCATGCACTTGGTATGATACCAGATGTTGGCTAGGTTCTTGAACTAGGCTTTATTATCTAAATTTGAATTTATAAAATTAGAGGCTTTATGATCAGCCTTAATGGCCTTTAGAGCGGTTGCGACAATGCTTTGTTCATCAAGTCCAGCTTGTTGATAGAGCTGTTGCTGGGTTGCATGTTCATCAAACCTATCTGGTATCATTATTGGTCTAAATTTTAACTTGCCATCAAGTAAAGAATTTTGCGCAAGAAAAGTTGCAACATGGCTACCAAATCCTCCAATGCCACCCTCTTCAACGCTTAGCAATAATTCGTGGTTGTTGGCTAAATATTTTATAAGTTTCTCATCAAGCGGTTTTAGGAAACGAGCATCTACAACAGTGCAAGAAAGCCCAAAATTTTCTAGTATTTTAGCAGCTTTTAGACATTGCTCAAGATGCGCACCGTAAGAAAGTATGGCTATGCTTGAGCCTTCTTTTACAATACGTCCTTTACCTATTTCTATGATTTCGCCTTTGTTTGGTAAGTCAACCCCAACCCCTTCACCACGTGGATATCTAAAGGCTATTGGCCCTTCATTATAGGCGGCGCTAGTTGTTACCATATTTTGTAATTCAGCTTCATTTGATGCTGCCATTAAAACCATATTTGGAATAGCACCAAGAAAGGCATTATCATAATTGCCAGCATGAGTTGGGCCATCCGCTCCAACAAATCCAGCCCTGTCTATGGCAAAACGAACGGGGAGTTTTTGCAAAGCAACGTCGTGGATTATTTGATCATAGGCACGTTGTAAAAAAGTTGAATAAATAGCAACAAAAGGTTTTAATCCCTCGCACGCCATGCCTGCTGCAAAAGTTACGGCGTGTTGCTCGGCAATACCAACATCAAAACATCTTTTTGGAAATATTTCTGCAAAACTATCAAGCCCTGTTCCGCTTGGCATGGCGGCGTGAACTGCTACTATCCTATCGTCATTTTTTGCTTCATTAATTAAAGAAGAAGCAAAGACAGAAGTATAAGAGGGGGCATTACTTATAGCTTTTGTCTGCGCACCAGTTATTATATTGAACTTTCCAACACCATGAAATTTATCTTTTGCATTTTCTGCAGGTTTATAGCCTTTGCCTTTTTTTGTGACGACATGAATTAAAAAAGGACCGTTTTTACTATCACGTACATTGCGTAAAACAGGCAGGAGATGATCTAGATTATGCCCATCGACAGGGCCAACATAATAAAAGCCTAATTCTTCAAATAAAGTGCCGCCCGTAAAAAACCCACGGGCATATTCTTCGGTTTTTCGTGCTTTATCATGGATAAAGGCAGGTAGTTTTTGGGTAATTGATTTTGCAACTTCACGTACTGAGCGATAAGCCCTTGAGGAAACAAGGCGTGCAAGATAGGCGCTCATTGCTCCTGTTGGAGTTGCAATAGACATATCATTATCGTTAAGAATGACTATTAAACGGGCATCCATTGCACCAGCATTATTCATGGCTTCATAAGCCATGCCAGCGCTCATTGCGCCATCACCTATTACGGAAATTACATTTCGCTCTGTTTGAGATAATTCTGAGCCGACCGCCATGCCAAGACCTGCAGAAATTGAAGTTGAGGAATGGCCTGTACCAAATGGGTCAAATTCGCTCTCAGAACGGTTGGTAAAGCCGCAAAGCCCGCCCTTTTTGCGTAAATTTAGGAACTGATCTTTGCGCTTGGTAAGAATTTTATGAGGATAGGACTGATGCCCAACGTCCCAAATTAGCCTGTCATGAGGAGTGTTGAACACATGATGTAAAGCTACGCTAAGCTCAACAACGCCTAGTCCTGCGCCCAAATGCCCGCCAGTTTTTGATACGCTATCAATAAGTTCTGATCGAACTTCATCTGCTAGTTGCCCCAATTCTTCATGCGCTAGCTCGCGAATTTCGCTTGGGTCTTCTAGCCTATCTAGAATAGCTGGTTTTGGTGTTTCATTCACTGTTCAAAATCACTAAATAATAAATTATATAGCTATTTAACAGAATATGGTAATCTTTGTAAGTATTAATTACCTTGAAGCTACAATTAATTTTGCGCCAGTTTTGAATCTGAATATGTTCATATTATTAGTATTATTCTGTAAGAAACCAACCTTATTCCAATATGAACCAAGCTCTAGATCTGGATTAAAGTCAGCTTCATCGGGTTCGTATATAAAAGCATATCGGCTAGAAGTTATTGAACGAGGGTCAGTAAAAGTTTGTGCTACATGCTCAAGATCTGGTGCAATAAGTGAAATTTGACGTTGAGGATAATTTTGGACTTCTATGATTTTTTTAGGAGGGGATTGAGTTAGAGTAACGATGTCCCATGTGCTTTCAATTAGTCCTGATAATTGGTTGCTTCTTATATCTGGTGATATGGAAGCAGTTACAATTTCATCATTTGCGGTTTTAGAGTTCTCATTCACAAGCGAGCTAGTGCTAATAGATGATGAAACTTCTGGCGCAAATGCTGTTAGAAGAGAATTATTGGCTTGCCTAGTTAGTAGGACTCTAGGGGCTGGTGACGAATTCTCATCAATAGCTGCAATAGCAAAATTATCATTGGGGTTTTGTTGTGTTTGAGTGCTGACGAGGAAATCTGGTCTTGGTGCAGGAGCAGGGGCAGAGGCAAGGGCTACCGAATTTGTGCTGGCAAGCAAGACATTATTTTGTATTGGTCGTGTCATTGGAATTGGCGCTGATTTAGGAGCTCTAGAACTTACTGGCCTTGTTGTTACTTGACGTTGAGTAGGATTATTTGCCGCGATTGCAACATTATTATTTATGTTTCCTTCATCTTCATCTCCGCCAAAGAATAAATCAAATAATGTGCGGCTTGGCTTGTCTGAAGTTTGGGAGTTTTGATTGTTGCTAGCTATACGGGTTGTTGTTCTTCCAGAGCATGGCACTTGGCGACATTTATTCCAATCGGCTTGCGCTAATTTATATCCAGCATTTGAAAGGGGGACGCCAGTATTGGGAATATGCAGAGTTCTACCATCTGGGAAAATTCTTGCTAATTGAGTGCGGGTCAAACGTGGCCACGCACGTACATTGCCAGTATCGAGATGGACAAAGGGAGAGTTGGCTGCGGGGTAATAACCAACACCGCCAACTTGTTTTTTCAGGGCTATTTCACGTAATTTCTTGGTGGATATTCCAGGAATAAAAAAATCTAAAGCTTGTCCTGTGGTGTGGCGAGAACTTCTTGCTACGGCCCTTGATC
>JAJRPR010000127.1 GCA_024280655.1 Alphaproteobacteria bacterium
ACCTTTGGTAATGTCTTCATAACGAGAACCAATATTCATCGCTGCAATTTGCTCACGCACCACTTCGTTAAAAATCGATGCTTGCGAAAGCGTGCGACCAATTAGCAAAACTCGATTTTCATCAAGCCCAGTTATTTCTTGTAAAAGCCCTGTTATTGGTTGTTCTTCTTGCTTTTCAGGCCAAAGCCCCAAATCACGCACCGCACTCATTGCTTTATCAAGATATTGTAGTGGCTGTTTAATTAGATCATTGTTCATATTTGTCCCCTTTAGAAAGATTTTTCATGTTTCACTGCATCTTTGATGTTTTTTTCAAAAAATGCAATTGTAACATGTCTTTATAATAACCATTTCCCCTATATTGGTGCTAAAAGGTCGCAATAAAAGGTTTGAAAGATAAAAAGGGCAATTATTTATGCAATTTAGTGGAAAATATCTAATCAAAGCACACCGTGATGACGTTTGGCGTGCACTAAATGATGCAGATGTACTTAAAAAAACCATACCAGGTTGCAAAAAAGTTATTTGGATAAATGATAATGAGCTTGAATTAGAAATATTGATTAATTTGGGGCTTATAAATCCAAAATTTGCTGGTGGACTAGAGTTAAAAAATGTCATTGTAGCGCAAAAATATACTTTATTGGGATATGGCAAGGGCTCAATTTTGGGTCATGCACATGGCGAAGCTGAAATAGAATTAAGCGATTTTGAGGGCGGCACTATCCTTTCATTTAATGCAAAAGGAGGTGGCTCAAACGCTTTGATGAAATTGGGCAAAAAAATAATCGGCAAAAGCGCACAAAAAATCATTGATAGGTTTTTTGAACGGTTTGCTAAAGCGATGGGCGCTGAAATTAAAACGCTCTAAATTCGCTTGCCAGTTTTTGCATCAAATAAATGCAAACCATCTTCTGCCACACGCACAGGAAGTTCTTCACCAACAACAGGGCGTGCATTTCCGGGTAACTTAACCACGATACTTTGATCAAATTCTTCTGAAACACCGCTTTCATTCAAAAACCCATGCGCAAGAGTTTCTGAGCCCAATGTTTCAATAGCTCCAACATTTAACACCATATCTGCTTGGTCTCTCGTTGTGGGTAAAAGCTTTTCTGCACGGATACCAATTCTTACTTTATTATCATAATTATCTCCAGTTGGATAATTACCTAAATCTATTTTTGAACCAGAAGTTAATTCAATAAATTTGCCGCTTTCTAGTATTTTTCCATCAAAAAAATTCATTGGCGGAGAGCCAATAAAACCACCAACAAATTCTGATGCTGGCTTTTCATAAATATTAAGCGGACTATCAATTTGCTCAGCAATACCATCATTTAATACAATCAACCGATCGGCAAGCGTCATAGCTTCTACTTGATCGTGAGTAACATAAAGACTGGTAACTCCTAATCGTCGTTGTAGCGCACGAATTTCTAAACGCATTGTCACACGAAGTTTTGCATCAAGGTTGGAAAGCGGCTCATCAAATAAAAATACCGCCGGTTCACGCACAATAGCACGACCCATAGCAACACGCTGGCGCTGTCCGCCAGAAAGCTGGCGTGGTGGGCGATCAAGATAATCCTCAATTTGCAACATTTTAGCAGCTTTTCCGACCCGCTCCTCTATTTCACTTTTGCTTAATTTCATCAATTTAAGGCCATAGGCCATATTTTTATAAACATTCATATGCGGATAAAGCGCATAATTTTGAAACACCATAGCAATATCACGATCTTTTGGCTCAACATCATTGACCAATTTATCCTTGATAAAAATTTCACCAGAAGTAATTTCTTCTAATCCTGCCACCATACGTAACAGGGTGGATTTACCGCAACCAGATGCCCCCACAATAACAATAAACTCACCATCTTTAATATCAACATTAATCCCATGTAGCACTTCAACAGAGCCATAGGATTTTTTAACATTTTTGATATTAACTCTTGCCATATTATTTCTCCGTTTCCGTCAGGCCTTTAACAAACATTTTTTGCATAAATACCACAACAATAATTGGCGGTATCATAGCCAGCAATGTAGTCATCATAATCTTATTCCAAACAGGCGCTTGCTCAGCTGACTCCAGCATTTCCTTAATTCCCATAACAACAGTAACCATTGATTGGTCATTAGTAATTAGCAATGGCCACAAATATTGGTTCCAGCCATAAATAAATAATATTACAAATAATGCGGCAATATTTGTGCGTGATACGGGAATTAATATATCAAAGAAAAACCGCATTGGGCCAGCACCATCAATACGAGAGGCCTCTAAAAGTTCATCTGGCACAGTCAAAAACACCTGCCTAAACATAACGGTCGCTGTTGCGCTAGCAATTAATGGCAGTGTCAAACCTGCATATGAATTTAACATGCCAAGCTTAGCTACAACTTCATACGTTGGCAAAATTCGCACTTCAACTGGCAACATTAAAGTTAAAAAAATCATCCAGAAAAAACCCATGCGAAATGGAAAGCGAAAATAAACTATTGCAAAAGCTGAAAGTAATGAAACTGATATTTTGCCCAAGGCAATAATCATTGCCATAATAAGGGAGTTCAACAACATAAAAGCAACAGGTCTGGTATCAGATTCGCTTATACCATCCCATAAAGTAGCCTTTAGATTTATAAAAAATTGATCTCCCGGCCAAATAGGAATAGGTGATTGCGTCATGCGAATTGCATCATGAGTTGCCGCAACAAAAGTTATCCAAACAGGAAAGGCAATAATAATTATGCCAACAATAATTACAAAGTGAGATATAAAAGTGGTGATGGGGCGCTTTTCAATCATTAATAATCCACCTTTTTCTCAATATATCGAAACTGTATAACTGTAATAAATATCACAATAACCATCAAAACAACGGATTGTGCAGCTGATCCTCCAAGATCAAGGCCAATGAAACCATCATTATAAACCTTATAAACCAATGTTGTGGTCGCATTGGCAGGCCCGCCTTCGGTCACTGCATGAATAATACCAAAAGTATCAAAGAACGCATAAACAATATTAACTACCAATAAAAAGAATGTGGTTGGCGTAATAAGTGGAAATATTATCGTCCAAAATCGTCTTGCAGGCCCTGCGCCATCTATTGCCGCCGCTTCAATCAGTGGTTTTGGAATGGATTGCATGGCGGCAAAAAAGAACAAGAAATTATAACTTATCTGCTTCCAAGTAGCAGCCATAACAACCAGTGACATTGCTTGTCCGCCATTTAGTTTGTGGTTCCAATCATAACCCAAAAGATCAAGCGTATAGGTGATAATACCTAGTGAGGGGTTAAACATAAATACCCACAAAGCCCCAGCTAATACTGGTGCAACAGCATAGGGCCAAATCAGCATGGTGCGATAAAAGGTCGCCCCCTTTATTACTCTATCTGCCAAAGCGGCTAAAACTAACGCAATGGACAAAGAGAAAAACGCTACCAAAGTAGAAAAGAAAGCCGTGCGATAAAATGATTGTAGATAAATTTCATCGTTCAGCAATTCTTTGAAATTATCAAACCAAACAAATTCAGTTTTCAATCCAAATGCGTCTTGCACCAGCAATGATTGAAACATTGCTTGAGCAGCTGGCCACATGAAAAATACCAAAGTGATAATAATCTGTGGGGCAACTAGAGCAAAGGGCAACCAAGAAGTGCCAAAATGTACTCGCTTAAGCATTTATCAAATTTCATAAATTAAGATTAGAAAAATCTAGCCCCCACTAAAAAAGTGGGGACTAGCATTATTTACAAATAAAAGCGTTAGTCATTAGCTTTTTCAAACTTACGTAGAAGTTTATTACCACGCTCAACAGCAGTATCTAGCCCCTCAGAAGCAGTTTTATCACCTGCCCAAATGGCTTCAAGCTCTTCATTGATAACATCACGTATTTGCACGAAATTACCAAAACGCAAACCTTTTGAATTAGCGGTTGGCGGGTTTAGGCTCAACTGTTTTGCAGCCGTATCAGTACCCGGATTTGCTTCATAAAACCCTTGCTCTTTAGAAAGCTCAGTCGCCGCTGTTGTGATAGGAACATAACCAGTTTCCTGATGCCACCATGCCTGCACTTCAGGGGTTGCAAGATAGTTCATAAATTGAGCTACACCTTTATAATCATCCTGATCACGACCTTTAAGCACCCAAAGCGTTGCGCCGCCAATGATTGAATTTTGCGGCTTATCAGCAACATCAGTATCAAGAGGCAACATAGCCTGACCATAATTAAATTTAGCTTGTGCTTTCATTGAGCCATAATATGCAGATGAATTTATCCACATTCCACATTCACCATTGGTGAATTTTGGCAATGAATCACCACGACGACCACCATAGACAAAACTACTATCTTCTTGTGCTGCGTCAATTTTGGCAATGCGATTTTTTAGCGCATCAGAATTAAATGTAAGCTCGGTATCAAGGCCGCCAAATCCGTTTTCTTTAGTGCCAATAGGTTGATTATGCCAAGTTGAATAATTTTCAAGCATTACCCAAGATTGCCAACCAAATGAATACCCACATTCCATTCCGCTATCAACTAGCTTCTTGGCAGCTGCATCCATTTCGTCCCAAGTTGTTGGTACATTTTCAACGCCAGCCTTATCAAGAGCGTCTTTATTATACCATAGAACTGGAGTTGATGAATTAAACGGCATTGAAAGCAATTTGCCGTCAGAGGCTTGATAATAAGAGATTACACCCGGAATGAAAATTGACTTATCAAATGGCTCGCCAGTATCTTTCATCATGTCTTCAATAGGATAAACAGCACCCTCAGCCGCCATCATAGTTGCTGTGCCAACTTCAAAAACTTGCACGATATGAGGTTGTTGTTTGGCACGGAATGCCGCAATAGCCGCTGTCATGGTTTCAGTATAATTGCCCTTATAAACAGGCATTATTTTATATTCACTTTGAGTTGCGTTAAAGTCTGTCGCCATTTTATTGATCCGCTCGCCATTAACTCCGCCCATAGCGTGCCACCACGAAATTTCAGTTTGCGC
>JAJRPR010000128.1 GCA_024280655.1 Alphaproteobacteria bacterium
AAAAGCAGATATTGGCATTGCGCTTGATGGTGATGCGGATCGTGTTATTATTATTGATGAAAAAGGTGAAGTTGTTGACGGCGATCAATTAATGGCAGCAATTACTCAGTTTTGGCATGAAAACAACAAAATATTAGGCGGTGGCATTGCCGCAACTATTATGTCAAATCTTGGACTAGAGCGCTTTATCACTGGATTGGGCTTAGATTTTGAAAGAACCAAAGTTGGTGATCGCTATGTGTTAGAAGCAATGCGAAATAAAGGCTATAATATTGGTGGTGAGCAATCTGGCCATATAATCTTGTCAGATTTTTCAACCACTGGTGATGGTTTGGTTGCTGCATTACAGTTATTACGTATTATGAAAGAAAAGAAAATTCCCGTCTCGCAAATTTGCAACTGCTTTGAAAAAGTGCCTCAGATTTTAGTTAATGTAAAATTTGATGGTGGCAAGCCGCTTGAAAATGAGCAAGTAAAACAACTCATCTTAAAAAGCGAACAATCTTTAGGTGAGGATGGACGTCTAATAATTAGAGAATCGGGCACCGAGCCACTAATTCGCATTATGGCTCAGGGTGATAATAGAGCGCAAATTATAGAAATAGTTGATAATATAAAGCAAGCAATAATAGCTACAATCTAGATTAGCATTTAGTTTTTTATATGAAATTTGCCTATTCAAAATTTATATTTCTTAATGAAATATAAATTCTTCAACCTAATTTAGCTATATTTTACAAAATATTAGGGTTAATTCTTTAGGTTAAGTCACTATTAAGAATGAGCAGTTATGGTGAGCTTATTCTAATTGTTGTGTACTAACTTAAAGGAATTAAAAATGCGCAATCTGAAGGTAATAGCTTTAATAGCTGTATCCGCCCTATTAGCTGTCCCTGTTCAGGGCGCAGATCCAGTTCAATTTCCAGTAACTGAATATCCTGAAATACATCTTGCCCCTGCCGTTGATTATGGTCTTGGTGGTTCATTTTATTTGCGTGGAAGTGCAGCGATGAATGCATGGTCAGCATCTGATGGGTCTATTTGTGCCTGTGTGACAACTTTTGATACTCCTGGTTATGGTTATTCTGTTGGTCTTGGCATTGGTTATGAAACTGGAGATGGCCTTAGAGTTGATTTCACTGTTGACTATTTAGATAATCAAGGCCTCACCTCTGCTACAGGACATAAGGTTAATCTAAAATCTGCATTAGCTTTTGCCAATGTTTATTATGATTTTATGTTTGACGAATATGGAGCATCTGCAGAAGGCGGCATGGGTGTCTATGTTGGTGCTGGTATTGGTTTAGCTAAAAATTATTCAGAACTTTTGGATAATGGCAACAATATAGTTGCTTGGGGCAGGTCTCTTGAGGGAGCTGTAGCTGTGATGGCTGGTGTTTCTTATGATATGGGCGATGTAGTTGCTGATCTTGGCTATCGTGGAATATATATGAACAAAGTGATGAGCCAACCACCAGTTGACCCTCCACCATATATTATCAATAACAACTTTATTCACGAAGTGCGTGGCACAATTCGCTATCGCTTTAACTAAGCAAAGCATATATAAAGACTTAACGGCGTTCCTTATTAGGGAGCGCCGTTTTTATTTATACTTCTTTTCCAACCATACGTCGCCAAGCAGAAGAATTATGCACCCATGGACAAGCCATTGTGCCAGCAAATACTAATATCAAAAGCACTAAAGAACTAAACCATAGATCAACGGGGTTTTTAAGAGAATATAATAAGTAATATATGAAGCCGTACCAAATTACAGCTTCTATAATTCCCCAAATCCATACTGAATTTTTCATTTATCTCCACCTCCCTTCTATTAAAATTAATATCACTGAGAGTGAATATTTCATTATAGCACCTCAAGCAACTAGAGATGCAAGTAAGATATAATATTTAATGGCAGCCTAAAAGAAATCTAATTACTATTCAAACAAACCAGATTGCTTGATTTTATCTGAGGAAAGAAAACCTTGAGGCACACTAATCCCCAAATGCTTAAACGCCGTTGCACTTAACATTCGCCCACGAGGAGTGCGCTGACTAAACCCTTGTTGCAATAAAAACGGCTCAACAATATCTTCTAGCGCATCTCTTGGCTCACTTAGTGCGGCTGCAATAGTCTCAATACCAACAGGGCCTCCATTATAATGCTCAACAATAAGTTCAAGATAACGCCTATCAAGCATATCTAGCCCTTTTTCATCAACATCAAGCCGCAATAGAGCCTTATCAGCAACCTCACGAGTAACTTCTTTTTCACCCTCAACTAAAGCAAAGTCAGTAACTCGACGCAATAATCTTCCTGCAATACGTGGCGTGCCACGAGAGCGCCGAGCCACTTCAAGCGCCCCCTCTTCGCTCATATTCACACCCATTAATTTTGCCCCTCTTGAGACGATTTTTACCAATTCCTTTGGAGAATAAAAATTAAGCCGAACTGGAATTCCAAACCTATCTCTTAAAGGTGTGGTCAATAATCCAGCACGAGTTGTTGCCCCAACAAGAGTGAATTTGGCGAGATCTATCTTAACCGAACGTGCCGCTGGCCCTTCGCCAATGATTAAATCAAGCTGAAAATCTTCCATTGCAGGATAAAGTATTTCTTCAACTGCTGGGGACAGGCGATGAATTTCATCAATGAATAATACATCTCGCTCTTCTAAATTGGTCAAAAGAGCCGCCAAATAGCCAGCCTTGGCAATTACAGGCCCTGAGGTTGAGCGAAACCCAACCCCAAGTTCATTAGCAACAATTTGCGCCAAGGTTGTTTTGCCTAATCCGGGAGGCCCAACAAATAACACATGATCAAGAGCCGATTTTCGTTGTTTTGCCGCTTCAATAAAAACCTGCAAATTCGCCCGTGCGCTCTCTTGTCCGACAAATTGATCAAAACCAGAAGGGCGAAGCGCAACATCATTTGTGCCATCTCGCTCAACCGATGAATCGGTGAAATCACTCATAATAGAGTGCTTTAAGTCTTAGTGCATTTTTAAATCTAAAAAATATTGCCGCTAAAACTATCGCAACACCAGCCCCAACTAGCGTGGGATAACTATAACTTAAAATAGAGGGCCAATGCACAATAGCACTAATATCGGGATCTGCACCAGCGGCTTTTGAAATAGAAATCATAGAAGAAAAAAGCATCAAAGTGCGGTAGCCAATCGTAATTATAGCAATTACAAAAATCAATAAAACATGTTGCAATCCAGTTAATTTTTTCTTTTTTCGCATAAACATAATAAGAGCAGACAGCCAAATAAGAACTAACAGTAAATTAATCTCAGCTGACCAGAAAAATATATCTCCTGCATCTATCCAAGCAAGCATAAGACTCTTGAAAGTAACCAGTAAATATATGTAACTGACAATTATAATGGATAGATAATAAAGCACCATAAACCATATTGCTGTAGCCGCAATTTTTAATAATTCTTTCATCTACTCAATTCCTTTAACCCTAAACGAATAAGTTTTGCTACCTCAATAGCATCACCTTCTTTTGCAACAATTTTTGCTAAAACACCAGAGGCCTGCGCTGGCTGATAACCTAAATTACTAAGCGCTGAAAGTGCATCAGCAATATTACTTGGTGCTGCACCCTCACCTATTGCAGATTGTAGCCCCAAAGCGCCTGCATCAACCGCTCCAGTATCAGGAATTTTGCCCTTTAATTCACTGACAATCCTTTGCGCCAATTTTGGCCCAACCCCTGCAGGGCGGCTCATCATTACCTTGTCTTGCAATGCAATGGCTGAAGTAATTTCGCTTGGACTAAGAGTTGAAAGAATTGCTAAACCAACCTTTGAGCCAACTCCTTGCACGCTGATGAGTGTGTTAAACCACGCTTTTTCGCTTTGAAAGGCAAAACCATATAGTTTGATAAAATCCTCACGCACTACCATTTCAATAAATAAGCTAGCCGCTTCGCCAACTTTTGGCAAAGCACTAAGCGAGCGAGATGAGCAAAAAGCCAAATAGCAAACGCCCTGCACATCAAGTAAAACATAATCATCGCCATATTCTTCAACAATGCCTTTTAATTTTGCAATCATGCTTGTTTTACCCTTCTGTCCATTGTGCGGTGATGAGCATGAGTGATAGCGATAGCCAAAGCATCTGCATCATCAGCAGAAGAAAAATCAGCCGCTGGCAACAAGGTCTTGACCATAAGCTGCATCTGATTTTTATCAGCATGACCAGTGCCAACCACCGATTTTTTCACCAAATTAGCGGCATATTCACCAACAGGCAAACCTAATGATGCTGGGGTCATCAAAGCAATTCCCCTCGCCTGCCCAAGCTGCAAAGCAGAACGCGCGCCAGCGCTCACAAAAGTCTCTTCAACGGCTGCTTCATCAGGTTCATATTTTTTAATCAAAGCACAAATAGCCTCAAATAAAAACACCAAGCGACTAGCAAGCGCATCATTAATAGGCGGAGTAATCACCCCACAAGCAACAAATTGCAACCGATTGCCAGAACTCTCAATAATCCCCCAACCACAACGGCGCAATCCCGGATCTATCCCAATAATTCTAGTTGCTCGCTCATTCTTTTCCATGTTTCTACCTATTCACACTTTTCTTATCATAGCAAGAAAAAGGTGAACAAAAGGGAAACATTCTTAACAAAATTATTCACTAATCATAATATAAACCAAACTTGGATTCTAAAAGGAAAAGCGAATGGAAATTCAGAGTGCACTAACTAGCATTTCAACCGCCATTGGCATTGCAAAAACGGTTTCAGATATTAACAAAGAGGTTGATGCCTCAAACTACAAACTTCAGATGGCTGATCTTAGAAGCACTTTAGCAGATGCAAAAATATCTCTTTCTGAGATCAGAGAAGAAATACTAGCAAAAGACCAAGAGATAAAACGATTAAAAAGTTTTGATATAGATGCAAAAAAACTCGCCCAGCATCTTAATCATTATTATAAAAAAAATAAGGGTGGAGATGCAATTGGAATGCCATATTGTCCTCATTGCCTTGAAGCAAAAAATGGGCTCTTTACATTGCACTATGGTAAAGGAGGTGAACTCTATTGTGGGAGTTGCAAGAACCTATATTCTGAAGCTCAAGAAATGCTAACTTAGCTCAAGTGCCTACTTACATCCATTCGCTGATACAAAATACGGATAATCTCAAAAACATTCCCTGACTTCGCACCCGATGCTAAACTTTCAAAAACTAGAATAAATTTTTTACTATGCTTGCTTCATATATCCCCACTTCGTCATTATCGGGCAGCCTAGCGGCGTGAGCGGAAAATGACCCGATAATCCATAATAAATGGGCATCAATGTATGGATACTCGGGTCAAGCCCGAGCATGACGAGCAGGGGGGTCAGAAAATCCTCTCCATAGTCATACCGTTGAAAAACGGTATCCATTATATTCTTCAACAAGCACAGTGGTGCAGTTTTGGGCAGATGTTTCCATGGTTTGGTATTTTGTTTTTAAAATATGATATTTGTTGAGGGGCAAATGGATGCCGTTTTTCAACGGCATGACGAGGGAGTATTTGCTTCTGGAAATATAGCCAAATCAGAGAATGAATTATATAGCTTTACAAGAAGGGCAAAAACAATAAAACCTTGATAAATCTCTTATTTGAAACAATGAAATGATAATCCATGAATTTCGCTGAGGCCTTTAGCCAATTCCCTACCTCTACGCTTATATTATTAGCCATCATCAGCATAATTGCAGGAATAGTACGTGGATTTGCAGGGTTTGGTTCTGGTTTAATTTTAATGCCTGTTGCCAGCGCACTTATTGATCC
The DNA here is from genome assembly GCA_024280655.1 of Alphaproteobacteria bacterium. GTDB lineage: Bacteria > Pseudomonadota > Alphaproteobacteria > Rhizobiales > Devosiaceae > S141-66. The sequence goes on from JAJRPR010000128.1 coordinate 5,813, forward strand.
TCGCCTTGCGGTGGTAATTTTTTTAATTACAGATTTTGTTGCAACCATGCCGCTTTTACCGCCAGCCATTCGCCGTGCTAATTGGGCAAGCGTTTTACCCACCGCCATTGCCGCACTTGCCTTTGTGCCAGTTGGCGTATTTGCGCTGGTTAATAGCGATCCAATAATTGTGCGTTGGGGAATTTCAATCCTAACAATTTCAATGTTGTTTTTGCTAATTTCTGGTTGGAGATATAGAGGCAAACCACATTTGATAACGTCATTTGGAGTTGGCGCAACATCTGGATTTCTTAGCGGCATTGCACAAATTGGTGGCCCTCCCATTGTCACCTATTGGCTTTCTGGGCCATTCTCTACCAGCACCATTCGGGCTAACCTAATTGTGTTTTTCTTCATTACTTCGCTAAGCAGCTTTGTGGCATATTTTTTCAATGATTTATTCACACCAAGCGTAATTGCAATTACTATAATAACCGTCCCAATTTACGCCCTAGCAATTTGGCTAGGTGCGCATCTTCATGGCAAAGCGTCAGAAAAAACCTTTCGGATTGTCGCCTATATTCTTATTGCCATTGCAGCAATAACCAGCTTGCCAATATTAGATGGCATTTTGCGAGCTGGATGATAGGGCAAACACTTTAATTGCTTCCCATTAAACCTCAAGTTTGAGAATTTGACAATTATCTGGCTGAATGTCCGTCAGCACTCGGATGAAATTACCGTGGGTTACAATCGCTGTAGAATTCAGTTGCACTTGCTTTGCCCATTCAACAAATGCCTCAGCCCGTTTTTCAAGAGAAACAAGCGGCTCTACACCAAACCCAAGATGATTTTTCTCCCCATCATACCACCAAGGATCATCAAGATGTCCAAATTCTAGATGCCCCCAATTTCTTGCCAATATTTCTGGCCTCGTCCCCACATCCCCACTATGACATAATTGCTCACGCACCAGCGGATTAACACGCATGGGCAAAGAGCGCTCAAACAACAGATCAGCCGTTTGCAAAGTACGGGTTAAAGGCGAAACAATAACATTTTTCAAAGAGAGTTCAGCAACCTCTGATCTCGCCTCAATAGCCTGCGCTTGTCCCAGTTCTGAAAGCGGTGCATCAAATATCATCGGATCAGGCATATCATCTTGATAGGCTGCATTAAACTCGGATTGAGCATGTCGAATAAGATAAATACTCATATTTTTACTCCGCCTCAATCTTTGCCATATCTTCATCGCTTATCTCAAAATTTGAATAGACATTTTGCACGTCGTCATCTTCTTCAAGCGTTTCAATCAGCATGAGCAAAGTTGCACCTTTTTCTGCATCTATCGGAGTACCATTATGCGGTTTGAAAATCGGCTTTACCGATTCGGCCTCTGCGCCGAGTTCTTTTGCTAAGCTGACCGAAACCTCGCCAATATTTTCAAATGCGCAATATATTATATGTCCGTCTTCATCCGATATAACATCGTCCGCTCCAGCCTCAAGCGCTGCCATCATAACATCATCAGCGTCGCCAACACTGCTCGGGTAGGTAATTTCACCAATGCGATCAAACATAAACGAAACCGAATTTGTCTCGCCCAATGTGCCGCCATTTTTGCCAAAGGTTGAGCGCACATTAGATGCAGTGCGATTGCGATTATCGGTAAGCGCCTCAACGATTACCGCAACACCACCCGGCCCATATCCCTCATAGCGCACTTCTTGATATTCATCGCCATCGGTTGCGCTAGCTTTATTAATCGCCCTATCAATATTATCTTTAGGCATAGATTGCCCTTTGGCATTCTGTACGGCAAGACGAAGGCGTGAGTTCATCGCTGGGTCTGGCATTCCAGATTTTGCCGCAACGGTTATTTCTTTTGAGAGTTTAGAAAACAATTTTGAGCGCAAACCATCTTGGCGGCCTTTGCGGTGCATAATATTTTTAAACTTGGAATGTCCTGCCATGATTTTTCTCTTTTTATGATATGCTTTGTTAGCTTATAAAAATTTGCTAGAGGTAAGTCAAAGGAAGAAAGAAAAATATAAATTAAGACTTTTATTATAGCATCGTAAATGCCTGAAAAAGCAAACCAGCAACAAAGGCGCTTGCCAATGAAAGCGTAATATAGCTTATAAACACGGGAAAACGAGCCAGCGCCCAAACTGCCATTGCCGCAGGAATTGAAGTAACCCCTCCACCAATTAAAAACGCCATACCAGCACCCGGCGCCATGCCTTGTTCTATCAATCCAGCAACTAATGGCAAAGCAGCATAGCCATTTAGATAGGCTGGAACACCCGCGAACGTTGCTAAAGCAATAGAAAGGAAATCTCCACCGCCAACCAATGCAACAATATTATCAGCAGGAATATAGGCGAGCATCAGGTTCTCTAAAAAGAAGGCAAATGCTAACCATTTTCCTAAAAAGAACAGATTTAATTTTGCAGATTTAAGGAATTTTTCTATACGAGATTGCTCGCTCCAAAATTTCCAAACTGCTTTTTCAGGATTGCGAATATGCGAACTGCCGCATCCACCATCACCCACACCTGCGCGAAGTGGGTTTTTTAATAGGCCATTAGTTTCTAGTGCTAAAATTGCAAATCCACCCATTATACCAATGATTGCCGCCATTATCAATTTAGCTATAGCAAATTCAAAGCCCAATGCGCCAATAGTCAAAACCATCATTGCGGGGTCCATTAAAGGTGAGGCAAGCCAAAATGCCATCACTGCTGAAAGCGGCACACCCATGCCCAACAAAGCGGCAATCAGCGGAATTACACCACATGAGCAAAAGGGTGATAATACGCCCATTAAAGCAGCAAAAATAATCATTTTTGCTTTATTGCCCTGAAAGGCCTTGGCAATTAAATTATCCGCCCCTGTGGCTTGTGCATAGGCAGTCATGCCAACTGATAATAGAATAAAAGGGCCAATCGAAACTAATGCTTTGCCAACAAATAGCAATGAGGGGATAAACTGCTCTTGGTTAAATATTGCTAATAAGGCAAGCCCAAGCAGTAAAGCAAAAACCACCCTATCAAATTTTCTTAGTGCTGCATAAAAACTCGCCAAAGGACTTATTCTCTTCATCTCACTCATTCTATTCTCCAAATATGATTTCTTAATTTCCAGTTTTATCGTAATAACAAATAAATTTAATCGATTTTTACATTACGAGCTTCAATATTTTGCGAGCAAGCATCAATGCAACATTCTTTAGCAAGATAATCTACCATTGCCTGCATTGCCTTAAAATCAGCAGTGCAGATCAATTCAGTGCCATTGCGCTCCTGATGCGCCAAGCCAACTGCTACCAATTTTTGCAAATGATTTGTCAAAGTTGAACCAGCGAGATCTAAGGCATTTTGAATAGAACCGACAGGCGATCCCTTTGTTCCAACTCGTACTAGATGGCGAAATACTCTTAGTCTAGTAGGATTGCCCAAAACCAGCATCTGCTTAGATATTTTTTCAAGCTCCATAAATTTCTTTCGCCTCCAAGCGCTTCTTTGGTTGAATTTCTTAAGGGGCTGTCCCAGATAACACATAAAAAGTGTGGTAATACCCCCATAATATATTATCACAAGAACTTAGTCAACCATATTACTGGAATATTAGAAGTACTGAAATTGTGACATTCTAGTATTAGTAATAGTGAATGGGCAGATAAGGTGAGAGATAATGGTGATACTCCTCTCTTTAAATCAGGTTTATTTGCCTATAAAATTTGCTATGACTAAGTTAGAGGGAAAATGAAATTAAAAAGCCAAAATGGGAAAAGAATAATGGCGGGGGTGCCGGGGACGGGAGCGTTAGAGATCAACGGCGGCAGGAATAAAGAAAGCAATCAAACGAGATAATAAAATGGAAAAAGAATAAACGGCGGGGGTGTCGGGGTCGGGAGCAAAGCGACCAACGGCGACAAGAATAAAGAAAGCGACCAACAGCCTGTCCCGTGCTACGACACGGGGGCGACAAGAATAAGAGAGAATAAAATGCAAAAAATAAACATACCAGATTTACCGCTAACAGGCGGCTGCCAATGTGGTAAAATCCGTTACACACTTTCTGGCACACCAATAGTGTTTTATATTTGCCATTGCAAAGAATGCCAAAAACAAAGTTCATCAGCATTTGGCGAGAGCTTTAAGGTAAATATTGCTGATTTAGAAATTGAAGGCAAAGTAAAAACCTATCAACGAGGATCAGCATCTGGTGCAATAGTTGAGTGCGACTTCTGCCCAAATTGCGGTACACGCCTATTCCATCGCCGCAAAACAAATGGTAATAGTTTGAACATTAAAGCTGGCTCGCTTGATGATGCTTCTTGGTTGCGTCCTGCTGGACACATCTGGACAAGTTCAAAGCAGGCATGGATAAAAATTGAAGGCGATGCGCTTTCTTATGAAAAACAGCCAAAAAATTATGATGCTTTGATTAAGCAATGGTTATATTCTGATTGAGGGACTAGCGGTTACAAAGCTAATAAACACTGCCGCAATAATACCAGCCCTAGCACTAATTCCCTCACCATGGCGATATTTAGGGGGCATATTCCCAACCTATTGGATAGATAAAAGTTTTCAATTCACCCCATTTCAATATCTAACCCAGCCTGTTATTCTTATGTTGGCTGTTATATTACACATATTAGTTTTTTGGTTGTTTAATAAAAGGATTGGTTAGATTGTATGGGGTGAGTGTGGTAAAAGCAAAACTCAAGCTACCCCCTCAAATGTCATTCTGAGTGAAACGAAGAATCTTAAGATCTTTCGACTTCGCTCAAGATGACATTCCAGCCTCCATCACCAGCCGCCACCCTCCGCAATCATGCCATTTCACTCCATAACCAGCCGTCACCCTCCGCAGTCATGCCGTTAAAAAACGGCATCCATTTGCGCCATCAAAACATATCACAAATAGCAATTTTCATGACGTTGCAACATAAAGAACAACACTAAAATAGTGCCTACCTATGGGTATAATGAACCCCGTTTTTCAACGGGTGACAATGGAGTTTATAGAAGGGTAAATTCATATATGTGAGATTGAAAGAAAAAATTAAAAGCCCCTGCCCTTATTTGGCAGGGGCTTTTTTTGTTTTTAGGGTAATGTTCGAATATCTTTACAATCAATCTCAAATTCATTTGATAATGGAACGGTTTTAAGAGAAAATTCTTCTGCCTTTTTATCAAGGGCAGAGTGTTGTTCAGAAGATGGACCAATTCTTTCAGGGAAGAGGCCAAAATCCCCTTTAACATTTCCATTTATTAAAAGCCCTCTGCCACTGATAGGTTTACCATCTCCATCTATTCCCAAAAAACAAACTGGAAATGCTGTGTTAATGAACGAAGTGTTTGGGAATGATATTAATTCCATACCAATAGGATTATCGAGTAAATAATTTGTTTTGTTAACTATATTTGAAAAATCCAATTCAAGAAAATCAGAAAGACTAACGCCGCCTTTTACATTGAAAGATAAGCCACTAAAGTAGGTATTAAAAACTGTATGTAAGACATCTCCAATTACAACTCTTTGTAAATTGTTCTTACCAGATATTTTCATTATAAAACTATAATTGTTGCGAATTGTTATAATTTGAATGTAAATAATAATCTGCTTATCATTTTTAATTCCGTTACGAATTAGATAATAATCGTTAGGAAATTCTAGAGAAGATGCGCCGTTTTTAAGTTTCAAATATTGTTTTACAAGTCCTGTTTGAATGTCGGTACCTGCTTGCCCTAATAAATTCTCCTCAACGTCTTTTATTAAATCGGTTATATATTTATTACCGCTAAATTTATCATACTTTGATTGATAGTAATAAAGAACTATTTTAGCTAACGCTAGAATTTTAGAATTTTTACGTGAGATTGATTCTCGATTTACAAATTGTTTCAGCGCATTGGCTTCCCAATGGATTCCCTCTGGTAATTCATTTGTTATAGCGGAGTAAGTGAGCCCATCTTGTGCTGCCAATTTTGTTAATTCTTTTAGAGATTGAATAGCTTTTGCTTCGATTGAATGGTCAATCATAAAAAACTCCATATTTGTGTTGATTTTTTTGAGAAAGGGTGTAATATTAATGCCCTAGGGGAGGTTTGGAGCTTCCCCTAGGGTTAGCTGAGTTTTTATAGAAACTCAGCCAGCTTGACCAGATATCCTAAAAGGATAATTGCATATCCGATCGTTATGAATATCTCCAATAAAATATTCACTTGTCTTCTCCTTTCTATGCCACGTCTTTAACCGTGCGGCGGTCGGCTGAAAAGCGCCATGCCTTTCGTTTCTCTGACAAGCAATCTGCAATGTAACTGCTGTATTTTGTGCCAGTAAGTGGAGTAAGCATAGCAGACAACTTCTAAAAAACAACCAAAAAATACGTTTTTCGAAGAATGGGTTACATTGCCTCAAATTATGTAACCGCTCTTAAAAGGGTTTGAGAGAAGAAAATTGCAAAAAGTCCTGTCCTTGATTTGTCAAAAGCACCCATTTTTATTCTAACCCCCACCCTCAATCCCTCCCCGCAAGGGGGAGGGAAGTTAGATTTTGCATGGGTTTGTAGTTTAGATATATTCAAACACGATAATTTTTTTGCGCTCCTTCTCCTCTTGAGAATGGGCTTGCCTTTCTTCCCCCTCCCCCTCGCGGGGAGGGCTGGGGTGGGGGTTTGCATAAATGGGTGGAGCTTAGCATAAAGAAAACCCACTATAAATAAATTTTCATTGCTTTTCCTATCCATTTAATAGAAAGATTACCTAACAAAACTCAACAATTTTTAGGTACAAAATGAACCTTATAGCCTCGCTTTTTCCGCTTTTCATCTGGCTGATATATTCACTTGCCAGCAAAAGCATAGATAATATTCGCCCTTCGCTTTCTCATTTAATGAATTTGCAACGAGTTCGTTGGGTGCAAAACGCAGTTCATCGTGAAAATGCTATTGATGGTATTCTTTCCTCCGCCCTGATGAATTCGGTTGCATTTTTTGCTTCAACTACGATATTGCTTATTTTGGCTTTATTTGCGGTTTTTGGGCAGATAGGGGTTTTGCATGATGCACTTATTATTATTCGTCCTGAATTGGCAAATAGCGAAATCACCCAACATTTAATAATTCTTTTGGCTACTTTTATTATGGCATTTTTATATTTCACCATGTCATTGCGCCAATTTAATCATTTTTGCGTTATGCTTGGTGCAGCCGATCATTCAGAAAAAACCAATGAAGATGAAGTCATCGCTATTGCCGCACTCAATACATTAGGCGCACGTAATTTTAATCAGGGCATTAGAGCTTATTATTTTTCTGTTGCTATGCTTATTTGGTTTATCTCACCTTTTTTAGCAATCGGAGCGACCTTACTTATTTTAGGATTTCTTATTTATCGAGATTATTTTTCAAGAGCTCGTGCATTAATCGTTAGAATCCAACCCCACTAAAAATATTGCCTTAATCTAATTCAATCTCTTCACCAAAGCGTGGCAAATGATAATAGACCTTATCAAATGTAAATCCAGAGGAAAAAATATAATTTGTAATAGGCTCATAAGTTAAAGACGTCTCTGAAACAATGACATAACCGTTCTCAGAAATATCTTTTATATTATCGGGTAAGCTAAAACTATCACCATTTGAATAAGCCACCCCGCCATTTTTCCCCCTACTCCATTCAACATTAGTATCACCGTCTTCATCAACATATACTGATGTAATAACTTGCTTTAGATTAACTATCGGGTATGGAGTTAATGTGATTTTGGCGGCTTGAAAATAATCATCTATCTGAGCTATTGTAACGCTACCATCAATTCTAGCTACCAAATCTCCCATCGTAGCGGCGGCAACAGCGGCACGTTTATTATATTCAATGGCTCGTCCAGCTTCAGCAGTTCCAATATAAAGAGTAAGCATAATTGGCAGGATAAGTGCAAATTCAACTGCCGCAACGCCTTTTTCATTTAATTGAAGTTGTTGAGCTTTCTTAGCGAATTTGAAAAGAATTTTTATCATTTATCTATCCCTAAAACGGCTCATTGCGCCACACACGGGCAGCACCCAATAACCTAAAGCCATTGCTAGCATTAAACATATTTAGACTTACAAAACTGGTAACCATTGGCCATTTATAATATGCTTCAGCTATGATTATACTAGATCCAGCACCATCATTATAGGCCTCAGCAACGTCCCAATCACCATCTACATCAAGAGGATCAATAGGATTTGCTGAAGCAAAATCATTAATTTCACGCACATATATTTTTATCTTATCGCAATCAAATAGATTAATACTCTCTTCGCAAACTTTATTTCGAAAATCACTAGCCGAGAAATTTGCCGTTTGCGCTTGTCCTGTTCTAATTAAGCGCACAGCATCGTCAACAGCATTATCTAATGCTTGACTAGATAAAAGAACTAGTGCTGTTTCTGCAATCGCAGCAATTATAATAAAAAATGGAAGCGCTAATATACCAAATTCAACAGCCGTAACGCCTCTTTCATCACGAACAAAGGAAGTTTTGCGTGTTAGAAAAGGTAATATTTTAGACTTTTTTTGTTTAGCTTTTCTCAAAAACATACACCCAGTTTCAAATAACTAGCAACAAATTACACCATCAAGAATAATAGAAGGTTATTTTTGCCAAAAAAAGAAATAGAACTTATGAATTTAGTAAAATAATAGTAAAAGAATTTACTCAAATAATATCAATAACTCTTTGGTATTTAAGATTTTTCATCTGACTTTTGAAAGAATATCATCACTAGTGCCAAAGCCGAAGAGCCAATCATTAACAATAATGAAACCGCATTTAACACTGGCGTTGAGCCTTCTTTAAGCCTGTCAAACATCGTGATAGTTAGTGGTGCGTCTGAGCCAACTAACATTAAGGTCGTGTTGAAATTTTCAAAACTCATCAATAGTGCCACAATGCCAGCGCCAACCATTGCGGGGCGTAAAAACGGCAATGTTACATGATAAATCGCCTGCCACTGGCTAGCGCCAAGATTAAGCGCTGCTTCTTCTAAGGAACTATCAAATTTCTTCAATCGAGCCGCAATAACCAATGTAGCGATTGTGGTAATGAACGAAAATTGCCCCAAAACAACTAATGTCAAACCCGGACGAAGCGCTTCAATTTCCCAACCCGTTAAGTCTTCAACCCCATTAGCAACAAAGTTAGAAAACACCAAAATTGAAATGCCCAATATTATTCCTGGAATAACCAATGGCAAAAGCATAAGCACATATAAAAAACCCTTAAACTTAAAATTTGCTCGCTCAAACAAAAACGCATTAATTGTACCAACTAAAATTGATAGAATTGAAACACAAAGCGCAATAAATGCCGAAGTGCCTATTGAGCGCATTATGCGTCTTTCATTAAACACCCCAAGCCAAGGCTGCTCAGTGCCAAAAAACCAAGTTAGCGTAAAACCCTCCCAAGGAAGCGAAGGGAATTGTGAATCATTAAAAGCAAAAACTGCAACAACGCTAAGCGGCAAAGCTAGATAGATAAAGAACAATACTACATAAGAATTGTAGATAAGTTTTATTATTGGGTTTTGTTTAATGGTTGGTATCATAATTTCTCACATCCCCCCTTTCATCTTAGCCCATAGTCTTTGCTAAAGTTTGACCGCTTAATTTAAGCCCAACAAACACAATAAGCGAGGAAAGCCCCAATAATAAAAAGCCAAATGCTGCCCCCTGCTCCCAATTAAAACGGGTGATAAATTGTGAATAAATCATGCCAGTAAACCATAATGAGGATTTACCACCCAATAATATCGGCGTGAGATAATTGCCTAATGATAACATAAATACCACAATCGAGCCCGTAACAATTCCGGGTACAGCGTGCGGAATTACTATATTTTTCAAAATAGCAAAGCCACTTGCCCCCAAATCATATCCAGCCTCAATTAAACTATCATCTAAACTATCAAGCGTTGTAACAAGCGGCACAACCATAAATAACATTGAAGTATAAACTAAGCCAACCATAATGGCAGCGTCATTATAAAGCATTTCAACGGGCTGATTGACAATGCCGCTCCATTGTAAAAAATTTGAAATAACACCAGTTTCACGCAATAAAATCATCCAACCAAAAGTGCGTACTAATTCGGATACCCAAAACGGCACCAAACATAATAAAAACAGCGCCATTTTAAGCCGTCCTTTGGCAATTTTGGCAATATAATAGGAAACAGGAAAACCAATTAACAATGTAAGAATTGTTGCCATTATCGACATATAGGCAGTGCGAGCAAATGTATTCCAATAAAGCGGCTCGGTGAAAAATGTCATATAATTACCAAACCCAAATTCATATTGCCGCACGCCAACCTTCTCACGCAATGAGACATAAAGCATGTCTAAATGAGGTATGATAATTAAAGTGGTTAGCCACAATAATAGCGGTGACATCACAAGAATAAGACCAAGTTTGGTGCGTGGTCCAATCATTATTTTGCCCCGCTTTTATCAGCAAAACATCTCGCCTGATCATGTTGCCAACCTATGTGAATAGTTTGTCCTTTGGCTAAAGAAGCGAACTCACCTGTTTGCGGAATAGCTACATCAATTTCTGCGCCATCTATCGGGTTTTGAACTAATACCCGAGAATTAGCGCCATTAAATAACACATTACCAACTATGCCTTTAACTCTATTTTCCATAGATGAAATTTCTTTGGCTTTAAGAGCTAAACGAACCGATTCTGGGCGCACAAAGGCTTTCACTTTTTGCCCTTTTTTAATATCTTCGCCCTTTGTTTGCGCCATTAAGGTAAAACCAGAACTGGTGCGAATTTTCACACTATCTTTTTTTACTTGCTCAACAGTGCCAGACCAAGCATTGCTCTCGCCAACAAAACCAGCAACAAAGGCGGTTTTAGGATTATAATAAAGCTCACGAGATGAGCCAACCTGCTCAAATATCCCCTCATTCATCACCGCCACTTGATCAGACATAACCAAAGCCTCTGATTGATCGTGCGTAATATAAATAAAAGTAGTATTAAACTCGCTTTGTAATTTTTTTAATTCAACCTTCATGTGCTCACGCAATTTTAGATCTAGCGCACCAAGCGGCTCATCTAATAATAGCACATCAGGATCAAGCACCATGCAACGAGCAATGGCGATGCGCTGTTTTTGTCCACCAGAAAGCTGATCCGCTTGTCGTGTTTCAACTCCAGGCAAACCAACTCTTTCGAGCACTTCACCAACTTTTTGTTTTATTACACTTTCGCTTTCCCCACGTCGCTTTAGGCCAAAGGCAATGTTTTCATAAATATTCATCATTGGAAAAAGCGCTAAATGCTGAAACACCATATTAACGGGGCGCTTGTTTGGCGGCTCATTGACCACCGATCTTCCCTTGATAAGAATGTCGCCATTTGAAGGTTCTAAAAACCCCGCAACCATGCGTAAAAGCGTAGTTTTACCACAACCTGACGGCCCAAGAATTGAGAAAAAACTACCCTTAGGAACACTAAAAGAAACGTCTTTTACCGCACGAAAATCACCAAAGCTTTTATCAACTGAAACAGTTTCTAAATCAGGAATCTCTTGGTTTTTTTCGCTCATTTAATGCTCCCCCATTCATAATAACAAAGCGGCGCTCAAACTTTAAGCGCCGCTCTTATGTTTATTTATTTAGATGCGTTCACACGATCAAGAACACCGCCTTCAATGGCCTCTAGTCCAGCAGGAACTGGCGGATACCATTTGATATTATCAATATCTGCTGGTGGGAAGCTACCTTGAAAACGAGATTTAAGCGCATCGTCAGCCATAGCGTCCGCTCCAAGAGAAGCCGTAAAGTTACCAGCTTGTGCAGTAATCATTGCCGCAACTTCTGGCTGCATTACAAAGTTAATCCACTTATAAGCTGCTTCATCTGCTTTACCTTTTTTAGGTAGAACAAAAGCATCGATCCAGCCAAGCGCACCAGCTTTTGGCGCAACAAATGTGATATCTGGATTATCAGCATTTAGCTTCCAGCCACCTGTATCCCAAGCCATTGCAGCAACAACTTCACCTGAACGAAGTAGGTTCATTATTTCATCGCCACCTGACCAGTAAGTTTTTACATTTACTTTACATTCAATCAGCTTGTCCTCAACCTTATTCATCACCTCCGTATAAGCTGCAACATCAGAATATGCCGCAAATGGATCTAGACCCATTGAAAAAGCAAAGCCAATTAGCGTTGGGCGTTTTAGACGATAAGAAACTTTGCCCTCATATTGAGCATCGCAAAGATCAAGATCATCTTTAACATCGCCTGCTTTTGTAGTGTCAACGATTAGACCACTAGTTCCCCAAACATGAGGCACACCATAGACATCACCATCTAATGTTGTTTGCCCTTTAGTTGCATCTAACATTGAAGCTATGAATTGGCTTGCATCAATTTGGCTAAGATCCATTGGCTTATAAATATCATATTCAGCTTGAGCGCCCGCAACTCTATCTTGTGATGGTTGCGCAAGATCAAAACCACCGCCACCAGTTGCACGTAATTTAGCAATCATTTCTTCATTATTTGAAAGCGTAACTTCAACTTTAATACCTGTTTCTGCAGTAAATTTATCAATTACATTTTCAGGAGCATAACCACCCCAAGTTAAAAGACGAAGCGTTTGAGCCAATGTTGGCGTTGCACTAAGTGCAAAAGCTGTAACTGCTCCCACTAGAGCAATTTTAGATATTTTATTTAGAAATTTCATTTCTTTCCTCCAATTATTATTATTTATTTTGCATCTTGAGTTATATAACTAATAAAGGCGAGAAAAACAAGATACGCTAAAAATGCTCAATATTGAACATCAAAGCCTTTATAGCCAACTTATATTACACGCTTGTGTCGAAATAAAAGCAAGCATTTTTTACCAAATGATAAAGTTTTATTATTGCTTTTTATAATTATGCACCCTATTCCTTACCAATTCTTCCCTCTTCAACCCCATGACAAGTAATAATTGAGCTATCGCTTTTAATCGGCATTGGTATTTCTTTACGACAGCGCTCATTTGCAAATGGACAACGAGGGTGGAACGTGCAGCCCTTAGGCGGATCTATTGGGTTAGGAATTTCCCCTTCAATCGGATTGCGATCTTTACCACTCATTTCAAGGTCTGGAATGGCGTCTAACAGCATTTTTGTATAGGGGTGTTTTGGGTTTTCAAATAAGTCTTTTGAGTTTGAAATTTCAACTATTCGCCCAAGATACATCACGCCAATTCTGTTTGCCATGTGCCGAACAACCGAAAGATCGTGCGAGATAAACAAAAATGTTAGAGAAAATTCATCTTGCAAATCTTTCATGAGATTTAAGATTTGCGCCTGCACCGAAACATCAAGTGCTGAAGTTAGCTCATCACAAACAATAAATTTTGGCTTTGAAGCTAGTGCCCGTGCAATACAAATACGCTGACGTTGCCCCCCCGAAAATTCATGCGGGAATTTACGCCCGTCAGATGGATCAAGCCCAACCAATGTTAATAGTTCTGCAACTTTAGCAATAATTGCTTTCTCGTTTTTTTCTAAAGCAAAAGAGCGAATTGGCTCAGCAATTATTTTTTCAACTCGCCAACGAGGATTTAATGAAGCAAATGGGTCTTGAAAAATCATTTGAATTTCAGAGCGCAACTTACGCAATTCTTTAATTTTGCTTTTATCGCTTAAATCAATCCCATCAATTTCTATACTACCCTTTGTTGGAGGCAATAGACCAACAACCATTTTTGCAACTGTTGATTTACCAGAGCCACTTTCACCTACAAGTGCAAAAGTTTCCCCCTCATCAATATCAATAGAAACATCATCAACCGCCCGTAAAATTTTACGTTCCTCACGCTCAATTATCCGATTAAGAAATGGTTTTGAAACATCAAATAAGCGATCTAGATTTCTTATTTTTACAAGAGTACGTTTTTGGGTGCGTTTTTTCATTTTGCTTTTACCCTCTTATATTCCTCATCATAAAGCCAACAAGCAACTGATGAATTTCCAACCTCTATCAAAGGTGAGCGTTTTACATAACAAGGCTCAAAAACCTTTTCACAACGTGGATTAAAAGAGCAACCCTTTGGAATATTGTTTAGTCGTGGCATCGATCCCGGTATTTGCACAAGGCGCTTAACATCACCCTTAATGGCTGGGATAGAACTCATCAAGCCAACAGAATAGGGGTGTTTTGGGTTTCTTATCAGATCATAGGTTTTGCCTATTTCAGCAATTTGCCCCGAATACATAACCGCCATACGATCAGCCGTTTCAGCAATTACCCCCATATCATGCGTTATTAGCATAATCGCCGTGCCCCGTTCTTTACAAAGGCTTTTTAGCAATGAAATAATTTGCGCCTGCACCGAAACATCAAGTGCAGTTGTTGGCTCATCAGCAATGATTAAATCAGGTTCCCCAGCAAGCGCCAAAGCAATAACCACTCTTTGACGCATACCACCAGAAAATTGATGCGGATAGGCATCAATTCTAGTTTCAGGGGCTGGAATTCCAACCTCATCTAATAGTTCAATAGCACGAGTTCGGGCTTGCTTATTATCCATTGATAAATGGGTTTGAATTGTTTCAATTAATTGCTCACCAATGCGATAAAGCGGATTAAGAGACGTTAGGGGATCTTGAAAAATCATCGCAATCCGCTTGCCACGAAGGGAGCGCATTTCCTCATCTGAGAGATTATCTATGCGCTGTCCATCAAAAATTATCTCACCACCACCAATTCTCCCCGGAGGCTCAAGAAGACCAATAATTGCCGCACCAGTTAAAGATTTTCCAGCCCCACTTTCTCCAACAATGCCAAGCACCTCGCCCTTAGAAATTTCAAAACTCACCTTATCAACAGCACGTAATAATCCCCTGCGAGTTGGAAACTCAACAATTAAATCTTTTATTTTAAGAAGTATCTCGCTCATATCATTTCAACTTCTAATCATTTCAATTTGGGATTAAGAGCGTCACGCAACCAATCACCCAATAGGTTTACGGATAATGCGAGAGCTAAAAGAGTAACGGCGGGAAATAAAAGTATCCACCATTCACCTGAAAATAAATAGCCCTGCCCAATTCTAATAAGAGTGCCAAGTGATGGTTTCGTTGGTGGTGCGCCAACCCCTAAAAATGAAAGCGTGGCTTCTGCAATAATTGCTAGTGCTAAAGAAATAGTGGCAATAACTAATACTGAACCTAAAACATTTGGCAATATATGGCCTATTAAAATTCCGCCAGAACGCCGCCCGTTCAAGCGAGCCGCTTGCACATATTCTTTGTTTTTTTCAACGAGTGTAGCACCCCGAACAACACGGGCAACTTGCACCCATTCAGAAAGACCAATAGCAATTATTAAAACCCAAATTGCCATTTGATCCCTTTGATCAATCGGAGTAAATCCTTTAGCAATTCCAAAAATCAACATAGCAACTAAAATACCGGGAAAAGTAAGTTGCACATCAGCAATACGCATCATAAGCGCATCAAGCCAGCCCCCAACATAACCAGCAATAAGCCCAAGCGAAACGCCAAGCACCATCGCAAATGTCACGGCTGCAAAACCAACAAATAAAGAAATCCGCATTCCATAAAGAATGGTAGAGAAAACATCTCGTCCCTGATCGTCCGTTCCAAGTAAAAACACCTCACCCGTAAATTGATTTGGCTTCATTGGTGCAGAAAAGCCATTCATTAAATTAAGAGTTGCAGGATCAAACGGATTATGCGGCGCATAAAAAGGCGCTAAAACTGCACCCAATACTAATGTAAGCGCAACAATAAACGAAACAATAGCCACAGGGGAATGTTTGAACGAATAAAGAAAATCTGAGTTTAGGGCACGAAAAATATTGTCGTGAATTTTATTGAACATGATTTAACCCCATAGTTTAACCTTTTGTCTTATCAAGGCGAAGCCGTGGATCAATGGCAAAGTATAGCAGATCTACTATTAAATTGATGGAAACAAACATCACAGAAATTAGCATCAAATATGCCGCCATTATCGGGATATCAACAAAGCGAATTGCGTTGATGAATAATAGTCCGACACCCGGCCATTGAAAAACCGTTTCGGTAATAATGGCAAAAGCTATGATTGAGCCAATTTGCATACCAGTAACAGTTATCACAGGAACCATTGTATTTTTTAACGCATGTCCAAAATTCACCGCCCGTTTACTAAGCCCTCTGGCACGAGCAAATTTAATATAATCAGTGCGCAATACTTCAAGCATTTCAGCCCGAACAATACGCATGATTAATGTCATTTGATAAAGCCCAAGCGTTATTGCTGGCAAAATAATAGCTAAAAGCCCGCTCTTTGTTAAAAATCCAGTTCGCCACCAACCTAAATCTACCACATCACCACGCCCAAAACTTGATAGCCAACCCAATTCAACCGCAAATATATAAATAAGTAAAATACCAATAAGAAATGTCGGCAATGAGACCCCTATCAAAGAGAGGCTCATTATAGTATTTGCCGCCCACCCATTTCGTCGAATAGCTGTAAATATCCCAAGCGCAACACCAAAAATTATTGCCAAAACTGCCGAAACAAAAGCTAGTTCAAGCGTTGCTGGCAATCTCTCTGCAATAATTTGTGAAACTGGGCGACCTTGTCTATAAGATATTCCAAAATCCCCCTTAACCGCTCCCTGTAAGAACTTATAATATTGCACTGGAAATGGCTGATCTAAACCAAGTTGAATCCGTACTCTTTCAACGTCAGCATCAGTTCTTTCTTGACCAAGCATACTATCAACAGGATCACCAACAAAGTTGAACATTGAAAAAGCAACTAGACCAACAACTAACAAAACAATAATAGACTGAAACATTCGTCTAATGGCAAATGCGAGCATAAGGACAACCTAAATTAAACAGTAAGTTTTGGGGAAATCCTTTGGCAGAAAACTGCCAAAGGATATTATTTTTGAGGGAAAATATATATTACCCCCAAATTTTTTAGCTTCCAAGTTTGAAATACTTAAACATAGGAGTGTCTTCAGGAGACACGATTGTATCTACCTTATCTGACATGCCCCAGTTAAGCACTTGGTGATGAATTGGAATATAAAGCTGTTCCCTTTGCACCACTGCCCAGATCTCCGCAATTGTTTGATTACGTTTATCAAGATCAGTTTCTGAAGCAAGCCCCTGAATTTTCATATCAAGATCAGGATCAGAGAAACGTACGCCATTCCATGAACCATATTTTTCACCCTTAGTATGAACCAAGAAGTTGAAAATATATTCACTATCATAAGTTGGAACACCCCAACCAAGCATATAGAAGTCAGTTTTCAGACCGCCAATAAGTGGGAAATGCTGAGCTTTTGGCAATGCTTCAAGTTGCACATTAATACCAATTTTAGCCAACATACCAACTGCTGCCTGACAAATTGCTTCGTCATTTATATAGCGATCATTAGGACAATTTAGGCGAATAGAGAAACCATCTCCATAACCAGCATCATTCATCAGACCTTGTGCTTTTTCAACATTATTTTCTGGAACAGCGTCTAACTCAGCAGTCCAGCCATTAACAAATGGTGGTGAAATCATACCAGCTGGAACTGACTGATCACGCATAACTATCTTTTTAATAGCTTCACGATTAATCGCCATATTCACGGCTTGACGAACACGAAGATCAGCAAATGGGTTCTTACCATCAACATTATCAGTTTCAAGATCTGCATCACCTTGGTTCATACCAAAGAATATCACCCTATTTTGCGGTGCAGTAATAACCTTAAGGCCATCTGTTTCTCCAACACGAGCCAAATCTTGCACAGGCACATCTTGGATAAAGTCAACGTCACCAGAAAGCAATGCAGCAACTCTTGTTGCTTGGTTTTGAATAGGAGTATAGACAATTTCTTTTATCTCCATAGGGAACTCATCAATGCCCCAATAGTTCTCATTTATTCTAAGAACAGTTTTTGCATCTGGCTCACGAGAAACCAAAATATAAGGGCCGGTGCCATTTGCATTGCGTGAAGCAAAAGTATCTTCTCCCCCCTCTACATCTTGCACTTTAACCGCTCCATTAGCTTCTGCCCAATCCTTATCCATAATGAATAGGTTGGTTAAATTAGAAGCCATAAGTGGATTTGGACCATCCGTTACAATTTCAAAACCATATTTACCATTGGCACGAACTTCTTTCACTGAAGCTAGCAATTCTTTAAAATTACTTTCTTCTGACATAGCGCGATTAAATGAAAACACAACATCTTCACTATCAAATTCAGCACCATCGTGGAATTTAACGCCTTCGCGTAGCTTAAACTGCCAAACATTAGGATCGCTTTCACTAGGCCCCCACTCGGTTGCCAAAGCTGGCACAGCCTTGCCTGTCATATCGCGGACTATTAAAGCTTCGCTAATTTGATGTTGTAAAGCCGTTGTTGGCCCTTCATTTTGAGCATGCGG
>JAJRPR010000129.1 GCA_024280655.1 Alphaproteobacteria bacterium
ATTGTTCTGGCTATCGCTACTCGTTGCTTTTCACCACCCGAAAGTTTTAGCCCACGCTCGCCAACTCTTGTATCATAACCTTGAGGAAGCGAGGCGATGAATTCACCAATTTGCGCCATATGCGCCGCCTCTTCAATTTCAGCTTGAGAAGCATTAGTACGGCCATAGGCAATATTATAACCTATCGTATCATTAAACAAAACCGTATCTTGCGGCACCATGCCAATGGCTGCTCGAAGGCTTTTTTGTGTAATGGTGCGCACGTCCTGCTCATCAATTTTTACATTACCGTTTGAAATATCATAAAAGCGATAAATAAGCCTTGAAATTGTGGATTTGCCAGCACCTGATGGCCCAACAATGGCAATAGTTTTGCCTGCTGGAACTTCAAAACTTACATTTTTTAATATCGGCCTATCTTCATCATAGTGAAAAGAAACATTTTCAAAACTCACAACAGGGCCACTTATTTTTAGAGTTTTAGCATCTGTTGCATCTTCAATTTCAGGATCTTTATCAAGTAGCATGAACATTTCTTCAATATCTGCTAGGCCTTGACGTATCTCACGATATACCGAGCCGATGAAATTTAGCGGGCGATAAATTTGCATCATGAATGTATTGACCAGCACAAAATCGCCGATTGTCATGTTGCCTTCCATCACACCATTTGCCGACATTATGCCTATAACAATCATGCCAGTCCAAAAAATCAGCCCCTGCCCAAAATTTAACATTCCAAGCGAAACCCACATTTTTATGGCAGCTTTTTCGTAATTTGCCATCGAGCTATCAAAGCGTTTGGTTTCTAGCTCTTCATTGCCAAAATATTTTACAGTTTCATAATTTATCAAACTATCAATGGCTTTTGAATTGGCCTCAACATCGCTCTGGTTCATCGCACGGCGAATTGCAATGCGCCAATTTGATGCCCTAATGGTGCAAAATATATAGGTAAAAATTATCGTAACTAGCACACCCAAAAATTGCACACCAAACAGCCAGATGAAAATAATTGAAACAATTATAAATTCAACAAAAGCTGGCGCAGTATTGAGCATTGTGAAGCGCACAATGGTTTCTATGCCCTTTGTACCACGCTCAATTATGCGAGAAAGCCCGCCCATGTGGCGTTGAAGGTGGAAGCGAAGCGAGAGCCTGTGTAAATGAATGAAAGTTTTGAGAGCTAATTGGCGCACTGCATGTTGTCCAACCCGAGCAAATAAAACATCTCGTAATTGCTGAACAAGACTATCCATAATATTTGCAATACCAAAAGCAATTACCAGCACTATTGGCACTGCAATACCCATAATAAGTTCTGGATTATCTGCGTTTTCCCCTAGCGAATCTATAATGCCCTTATAGGCAAATGGCACTAAGGTTGTGGCGACCTTTGCCAACATTAAAGCGCCAATGGCGGCCATTACTCGTAATTTTAGATCAAGTCTATCTGATGGCCACATATAGACCCAAAGGTTTTTTATAGTTGACAAAAGCGATCCTTCATCGGCGCTAATTTTTGGTTTATTTTCGCTCATCACTGACGACCTCTATAATTTGTTGTTTTAGATAATTATCAAAATCTGCTTGCACTTCATCAAGACGTTGATAGCAGATAGAATAACAATTTTTTGTGCCCTCAGATTTTCTATTAATTAATCCAACCTCAAGCAGCACCTTTATATGTTGCGAAATGGTAGATTGCGCTAAGTTTATTGATTCAGTCACATCATTACAGCAACAATTACCATTACATTTTTGCGCAATTACCCGCAAAATATTTAGCCTTGCTGGGTGAGCAAATGCACGAAGTGCGAAGGCTAGATTTTTGTCGCTTGAGGTTTTTTCTTTCATCGTAATTTTACGATAAAGAATAATATATATAATAACAAGACTATTTTATTTCCTTCATCCATTTATATGTAATTGATTCATATAAAGCTTCAAAAGAAGCGTCGATAATATTTGGCGACACGCCTATTGTTACCCATCTCTCCCCGCTTTCATCTTTACTCTCAATTAGCACCCTAGTAACAGCGCCAGTACCGCCATCAAGAATACGCACCTTAAAATCTACCAGCTCTAAACCTCTAATAATATCGCTATATTTGCCTAAGTCTTTTCGCATTGCTTGATCAAGCGCATTAACAGGGCCGTTGCCCTCGGCAACCGACATAAACAATTCGCCTTCGCTATTTATCTTTACCACGGCTTCTGAAACGGTGACTAATTCTCCTTTAACATTATGGCGGCGCTCGATTGATGTGCGATAGCCCTCGACCTCAAAATACTTAGGCAAAGTGCCAAGAGATTTATGCGCCAAAAGCGCAAAAGAAGCATCTGCACCATCGTATGAATAACCCCTCGCCTCTCTCTCTTTTACTTCTTTCAATAAAGCGTTTAGACGTTCATCATTTTTATCAACTTCAATATTATGTCTTTTTAGCGCTACCAAAAGATTAGATTTACCAGCTTGTTGCGACATTTTTATTGAGCGCTGGTTGCCGACCAATTCTGGTTCAATATGCTCATAGCTTTGAGGGTATTTTACCAGTGCTGAGGCATGAATACCTGCTTTAGTGGCAAAGGCAGACGAGCCAACATAGGGGCTATGATCATTTGGCGCACGGTTTAATATATCATCAAATGCACGTGAAATATGGGTTAGCTTTTTTAATTGCTCATTATTTATTGATAGAGTGAACCTATCACAAAACTCATTTTTGAGCATAAGAGTTGGAATTAACGTAATAAGATTTGCATTGCCGCAACGCTC
>JAJRPR010000130.1 GCA_024280655.1 Alphaproteobacteria bacterium
GCAATGTTGGCGCTTTATGCAGTGACAAAACTTCCTATTACAGAACTGCTGTCAGGTTTTGGATTAGGGCAAACTCTAGTTAATGCACATTTATTGTTTAATCTTGTTTTATTGATTATCTCTTTGCCACTAATAAAATTAGTTCTTAAACCGCTAGAAAAAATGATGCCTGCAACTATTAGCAAAGCTACAAAAGATAATTTAAAAGCCGCATGCGCCCTTGATAAAAGCGCCCTAGATAAGCCGACTTTGGCTCTTGCCAGCTTGCGGCGAGAAATTTTACGAATGGGGGCGATTGTTGAAACAATGATGCGCCCTGTTATGGAATTGTATCAATCTGGCGATAGCGAGCAAATCAAAGAAATTCGACTAATGGACAAGGGAGTAAATGCTTCGCTCACTGCCATTCGTCGTTATGTTTCTTCACTTGATAGATCAAAAATGAGCAAAAAAGACAGTCGATCTGCACGTGAATTAACCGATTATGCCATTAATCTTGAAATTGCTGGCGATATTGTTACTAAGCGTCTTTTGGTTTTGGCTGAAAAATATAATCAACGACATTTAAAATTTTCAGAGAGTGGTTGGGGCGAATTAGTAAGAATGCAAGAACGTATTGTAGCAAATATGACATTAGCATTTAATGTGCTTATTTCCCAAGATATAGAATCGGCTCGCCTATTGGTTGAAGAAAAAACCGAAATAACAGCCCTTGAGCGCAAAAGCCGCAACAAACATCTCAAACGCTTACGACAAGGCGATGAAATAAGTTTTGAAAGCTCTGATATTCATCTTGAAACTTTACGAGCACTAAAAGATTTCAACTCACAAATTTCAACCCTTGCCTATTCTATTCTTTATCGCTCGGGGCAATTACTTGAAACACGTCTGGTTGAAAATCCTGACTTGGGTGATGAAATTGAGAAATCTAAATAACGCTAATTACCCACCCTTTAGGTTTGGCAAAAAAGTCACTATTTGCGGGAAGACAGTAATAAGCCCAACCCCTGCTAATAATAGCAAGAAAAACGGAAATGCTGCCGCTGCAATGGTGAGAATATTTTTGCCTGTTAAGCCCTGAATAACAAATAGGTTAAAGCCAACAGGGGGCGTTATTTGGCTCATTTCAACAACGATCACTAGATAAATGCCAAACCATAGCGGATCAATTCCTGCCGCTTCAACCATTGGTAAAATTATTGAAGTGGTTAAAACCACCACCGAAATTCCATCAAGAAAACAGCCCAAAATTATAAAAAAGATTGTTAGCGCAAAAAGCAATGCAAATGGTGAGAGGTTAAAACCGCCACTCCAAGCCGCCAAGTCACGTGGAATACCAGTAAAGCCCATTGAGGTTGTTAAAAACGCCGCTGCCACCAAAATAAAGGCAATCATTGCCGAAGTGATTGTTGCGCCCATCAAACTATCAATGAACATTTTTTTGCTTAATGTGCCGCTTCTCCAAGCAAGTAATAATGAAAAAACTACCCCCATCGCCGCCGCATCTGTTGGTGAGGCAATGCCTGAGTAAATTGATCCGATAACTCCAATAATCAATAACATTACTGGCAACAATGAACGTGATGCTTTTATTTTTTCTCTAAAACTAAGGCCTGATTTTTCTTTTGGTATTTTATCGCCCAGCATTTTAGCTCTAACTACAACATAGAGCGAAAACATCGTGACCAACATTATACCCGGTAATATTCCTGCAATGAATAATCGTGCTACCGATTGCTCGGTTGCCACCCCATAGACAATTAAAATAATTGAAGGTGGAATAAGTAGGCCAAGCGTTGCCGAACCTGCAAGTGTTCCTAAAATCAATTTTTCAGGATAACCACGTTTTGAAAGTTCCGGAATAGACATTTTGCCAATGGTTGCAGCAGTTGCCGCAGAAGAGCCTGAAACAGCGGCAAATAGCGCACAACCAAATACATTTACATGCAATAACCTACCCGGTATTTTTGTCAGCCATGGCGCAAGTCCTGAAAACATATCTTTTGAGAGGCGAGAGCGCAAAAGTATTTCGCCCATCCAAATAAACATCGGCAATGCTGCAAGCGCCCATGAGTGGCTAGCACCCCATAAAATTGTCGCCATCACCTGACCAACGGGAGCAGACGAAAAAATCACCATTCCAGCAATGGCAATTATTATCAGCGAAAATGCCACCCAAACTCCAGCAGCCAACAGCACGAGCAGACCACCAAGCAAAAATGTTATTATAATAATTGCTGGCATTATTTGTTATCCATCACTCAATATCTGTGGGCTTAAGCACCAAATCACGTTTTATTATTGTAGAAATAGTTAGATCAGTTAGCGCAATGGCTAAAATTCCTAATCCCAAAGCAAGTGAGGTTTGCGGTATCCATAATGGGACAGCAATAATGCCGGGAGATAAATCACCAAAACTATAAGATTCATAGGTTAGTCTGCCCATGAAATAAGTGGCATAAATTGCAGTTGCACTACATATTGCTAGCCCGAGAACTTCAAAAATTAGCCGCGCACTCTTGGGCAAAAACTGCAGGACTAATGTCACACGAATATGCCCACCACGCATTAAAGTATAGGCAAGCGCCAAAAAGGACGCAGCCGCTAAAAAGAAACCTGCAAATTCCGCATAAGAGGGAATGGTTAGCGCAAATGTAGTTCCAAATAGTTTTGTTATCAAATTAAGAATAACTTGCACGCTGACCAAAACACAAATCAACGCTAAGAAGCCAGCCGCTATTGCACCGCTAATATTATATAATCCATCAAGTAATTTTCTAATCATATGCCCCTCCTTACCCCTACTCCTTGCCAAAAAACAGGCGGGGGAAACCCGCCTATTTCTGTTTGTCACTAATTTCCTGAACTATTTATTATAATCAGAAATAATAGCTTTAGCCTCATCAGAAGCGCTTTCGTTCCAATCAACCTGCATTTGCGCACCAATGGCTTTTAGTCCGTCCATAAGCTCAGCGCTTGGCGTTATAACATTCATGCCATTTTCAGCTAGGGTTGCAGTTTTTGCATCGGTTTCAGCACGGCTTAAATCCCAGCCACGAGCTTCTGCCGCTTCTGCCGCCGCTAATACTGCCGCTTGCACAGAAGCGTCTAATCCATCAAATGCTGCCTTATTGACCACAACGATATTTTTAGGCACCCACGCATTAATTGGCGTATAGGTTGAAACAAAATCCCATGATTTTGAACTAACACCAGTTGAAGGTGAAGTAATCATCGCTTCAACCTGCCCAGTTGAAAATGCTTGCGGGATATCAGGTGATTCAACTTGGGTAGGTGCAGCACCAGCAAGAGCTGCAAATTTTTCTAAAGCCGCATTATAGGCACGGAATTTTAATCCCCTTAGATCATCAACAGAATTAACTTCAGCCTTTGTATAAAGCCCTTGAGGTGGCCATGGAACGGCAAATAATGGCATTAGGCCTTGCTTAGCTAATAGTTCAGTAATAACTGGCTTTTGCGCTGCCCAGAGCTTGTCAGCATCTGCATAAGAAGTTGCGACAAATGGCTGAGAATCAACACCATAAGCAGCATCTTCATTTGAAAGACGAGAAAGGAAAAACTCTCCGATTGGCACTTGTTGCGATCGAACCGCATTTTTAATATCTGCGTGCTTATATAAAGAACCAGCTGAGTGGACAGTAATTTTGAAAGCGCCATCCGTTGCCGCTTCAATATCTTTAGCAAACTCAATTATGTTTGCAGTATGAAACACTTTGTCTGAATATGGGGTTGGCATATCCCACTATTGCGCCATTGCGCTAATGGGTAATGACACGCTCATTGCGATCAGTGCTGATGTAAATATTTTTCTCATTTTATTCTCCCTAAAATTTTGCCTTGTTAAAACAAACTTATAATAAGCTCGCTATTTCACCAAAGCTCTTTCATGTGACAAAATAAAGTCACTCTAATTATCCCTATAACAATTTGGATTATGCCTGCAACTGTCTGCTAGCGTCAATATTATTAAATAAATAAATAAGTAGTTAGGTTTTTAACAGTGTAAAACTCGTTCAGCTTTCATTCAGGAAGAAATTGCTAACTCATAAATATGGTTAACAAAACCTTTCTAAAATTTCATAGGAGATAAAAATGAATGTAAGAAAAACAACTCTTTTAGGCGCACTCGCTGGCATAGTTATTATAGCTTCTAGCGCTAGCGCTTTTGCCGCCCCTGCCACCTCAAAATCCGCACTTAATGTCCGCTCAGGACCGGGCACTAACTATGGTGTGGTTGATAGTCTTTATCGTGGTGAGCGTGTGAATGTAGGTGAGTGCGTGTCAAATGGCTGGTGTTACATTACACACAAAGGCCCTGATGGTTGGGTGAGCGCTAGATATCTTCGTGCGGTAACTGTACGTGAACCTCGCTATAGCCCTCCAACAAGACCACGACAAAACCCTTCGGTTAATTTTGGTTTTTCTATGAATTCTAACGGCGGGTTCACTTTTGGGCTTGGTGTCGGAGATAGGCCTTATTCGCCTTTTTATAATCCTGTTGCCCCAACCCCTCCAGTAAATCCAAAAGTATGCTTTTATAAGGGGGCTAATTTCACTGGGGCTAAATATTGCGTAACTCCAGGAACTTCTGACAATATGTTGCCAAGTAATTGGAATAATAGAATTTCTTCTATTAAAGTAAAAGGCGGCGCTAGGGTGCAAGTCTGCCGTAATAGGAATTTTAATGGAGGTTGCGCAAATATTGGCTCGAGCAAACAATATCTTGGTGCAAGATTTAATAACGCAATTACTTCGTTTCAAGCCTATTAAATTAAAATATACTTTCCTCCCAACTAATCCCAAGTGAGTTAATCTTGCTTGGGATTAGATTATTTTTATGTCTGCTTTATGCCTTATCTTCTGTCATATTGAGTCAGCCTGTGCGGCGTGAGCGCATAGAGAGCCGAAATACCTTTCTCTGTCATTTTGAGACGTAGTCGAAGAATCTTAGACTCTTCGCTGGCGCTCAGAGTGACAGAGTTGATAACGCCTCCCCTTGTCATGATAGCGCCGTTTTTTAATTCAATCATAACTAAATCAAGCACTTTATTTTTACTATAATCTATGTTTAGCTAGTAACAGGGAATAAATAACAGGCTGTTCACAAAGCGTTCAGGTGCGTGCTGTCAGGTTTGAATAGCAAGCCATTTGTTATAAGTGGCAAAAAATTTTAAGGGGACTAGACATGAAAATTATATCAAAATCCATAACTATTCTAATCGCAATTTTTATTATGATTGTGACAAGCGCCAGCGCATTTGCAGCTCCTGCTACATCAAATGTTTCACTAAATGTGCGCACAGGGCCGGGTACATCTTATAATGTAGTTGATACATTATATACTGGTGAGAGAGTTGAGGTTACTGAATGTGTATCAAATGGTTGGTGTCGTATCGAGCACACGGGACCTGATGGTTGGGTAAGTTCTAGATATCTCACGCCAATAGCTGGCGGTTCAGGCGGCGGATCTGGATCTGGTGGCAGTTCTGGTGGATCATCTGATCCAGATTGTAGCTTTGGCATTACTATTGGCCCAAGCGGCCCATCATTCTCGCTTTCGTGTGGCGATGCTCCTGCGCCTATTGCACCTCCTGCCCCACCCCCTGCACCTGTTGCACAACAAGCCTGCCTATATAAGGGTAATAATTTTTCAGGTTCAAGAACGTGTAAACCTGTTGGCACAGTACGCCCAACAATGACAGCTTCATGGAATGATGCAGTTTCATCAATTAAACTTAGCGGTGGCGCTAAAATCAGACTTTGTCAGGGTACAAACTTCACTGGTCTTTGTTCAGTTTATTCATCAAATAAAGCAGTGCTTAATGGTGCGCTAAATAATAGAGTATCTTCATATGAGGTATTTGTTGGTAGCCCATCTGCACCAACTCCACCTGCTCCGCCACCTGTTGCCTCTGAGGTTTGCTTTTATAAAGGCCACAACTTCACTGGATCAAGAGGTTGTGCGCCTGTTGGAACAAATAAACCTACTATATCTGCTGCTTGGAACGACACTATTTCTTCACTTAAATTAACAGGTGGAGCGAAAGTGAAAATATGTCAGGGCGCAAACTTTACAGGACTTTGCACTAATAACACCTCTAATCAAGCAGTGCTAAATGGCGCACTAAACAATAGGATATCTTCTTATAGAGTTTATTCTGGCGGCATTCCAGTTCCTCCAGCACCACCAGCTGTTCCAGTAACTTTTTCAACAGGACCTATTAACCTGCAACAAACCTATAGCGCCAACCTTGATAATGGCAACATTGGAGCTGCTGGCGCTGATATCTGGTATCAAGCTGTAACTGCGGTGAATAAGTTCATCACACCAAGAAATGGTGCTAAACTATCTATTAGCGGATCATCAAATCGTGGTTATGCTGGTTGTTCAACCG
Source organism: Alphaproteobacteria bacterium (assembly GCA_024280655.1). GTDB lineage: Bacteria > Pseudomonadota > Alphaproteobacteria > Rhizobiales > Devosiaceae > S141-66. The sequence continues at coordinate 6,417 of JAJRPR010000130.1, forward strand.
CCGCATACACTGGCAATAAAATCTCGATATGGGCGATGCCAGTTGGTACTTATGTTTGCGTTAAAACCAATCAGGGCAGAATTTCAGAATTCCGCCTCAATGGTTATACTGGCACAACAATGAGGCTTGGTTATACAACTTGGGCTAACTAGGCCTAAATTATATAGAATGCTAAAGGCGCTACTCTTAATTGAATAGCGCCTTTTTATGTCTGTCTATTGTAATTTTTCCAATATTCATGATAAAGTTATTTTATCCTTACCATTTTTTTTAACAAAATTGGACAAACACCTATAGCGGTGAAATGGTATTTAAGAACAGAGTAATCTCTGAGTGATTTAGTGGCTTATAGCCAACAAAAATAACAAGCCGTTCAGAAACTGTTCAGATAATAAGTGGCAAACAGTATGTAGAAGCCGTTTCGAGGGAATGGCAAAATCATAGGGACTAAAATGACAAATTTAACAAAAGAAATCTCACCAGCCTTTTTAACAAACGGCGTGACAATGAAAATATCTAAAACTATCACAATTTTAATAGCCTTAGCGTTTGTATTTATCGCTTCAATTTCTGCAGCACTTGCCGCACCAGCACAAGCTACAACGGCAGTGAATGTGCGCTCTGGGCCCGGTGTTGGCCATAACATAGTTAGTGTATTGTTAGCTGGCGAAAACGTCAATGTCACCCAATGTGAGGGCAACTGGTGCTATGTTGAAAAAAATGGTCCTGATGGCTGGGTAAGCGGAAAATTTCTTGCTCCAGTAGCTAGTGGTGGCGGCTCTAGCGCAGATGCTGAAGCAATCAAACTTTTTGGTAATATCTTCGCAGCTATTATCGGCGGCATTACACCACCACCTCCACCAGCACCACCAGCTCCTCCACCACCAGCTCCACCAGCACCTGTTGCTCAGCTAAACGGTGTATATACTGTCGTGCAGAAGAGCTCTGGTCGTTATCTTGATGCCCATGGTGCTGGTCCAGCCGACTGGTCAGCTGTGACACGCCCCCAACAATTCAATGCCACACAGGCATGGATCATAACCCCACTTGGTGGCGGATTATATACCATGCAACAACAAAGTAATGGTCGCTATCTTGATGCCCATGGTGCTGGTCCAGCCGACTGGTCCGCTGTGACACGTCCCAACCAGAACAACAACACCCAGCGTTGGATTTTGACTTCACTTGGTAGTGATACTTATACCATCCAACAAAAGAGCAATAATCGCTATCTTGATGCCCACATGAACGCAGCAAACGACTGGTCTGCTGTGACACGCCCCAACCAAAACAACAACACACAGCGTTGGATTATTAAATAACTACGCTAGGAGTTAAATATAGAACTTGGCGTTAAATGTTAACAATATAAATATCTAAATCAAAAGGCGCTACTCTTAACGAGTTGCGCTTTTTTTGATGTTTAACAAAATTATTTCTCGCCCTTCTTCATTCCCCAAAACTTACTCATCGCCAGATATGTATAAGCAGCTGACCAGCCAATAAGCACCAAGCCCGTAAGAGATTCTATTGCTGCAACAAAACGCAAATGCCCTGCTGGAAAAATATCTCCCATGCCAAGAGTAGTATAGCTAGATGCAGAGAAATAAAAATAATCAATCCAACTACCCTCAAGATTACCAGAAATTGCCCCCAACCCCCACTGATGCTGCATTAAGCCAAAGGCAAGAGCAAAAAGCGCAATTTCAAGAATATGAGCAATAAAAACTCCTGTGATTATTACCAATAATCTAGCACGAGGTTTTATCGAAATATGGGGTAAAATATTTGTAATAGTTCTTAGTAATTCATAATGAATTAGAATAGAAATAAGTACCAATATAAAAGTAATCAAAATTGCTATTAACATATCATAAGACCCATTATTTTCTTGCCATAATATAAACCAATAATTATAAAGACAACAAGATTAACAGACAATTTTAACAGCCCACACTATTTTTATTGGGAATTAGTAAATAACAAGTAGGACATTATGCTTATTTACAAAAAAACTTTAACAAATATAACAATCCTTACAGCAGGTCTTATGATGATGGCTACTGGTGCGATGGCGGAGAGTCATAGTAATTATAATTGCAATATTGCTGTAGAAATTAATCCGCAAGTATGTTTTTATACTGGACAGAACTTCACTGGAAACTGGTATTGTGAATCTGGTGAGCGTACCGTGAATTTAACGGATAAAGCGCCTTGGGAAGGCAATATTAAATCTATCAAATTAATTGATGGTGCTTCTGTAAAAATTTACAATCAATCTGATCGAGCAGGGAATATGGTGCTTATTGAAAATAGCGCTAAAAAACTTGATGCAGATTTCTTAAATAAAGTTGCCTCTTATAGGACTGTGACACCCGAAGAAGACACAGTTTGTGAAAGGCTACCAAGTAATACAGAATCAGAATCAGAATCAGAATCAGAATCAGAATCAGAGTAAGATGAAATACTCTGATTGCAATTAAACATGATTGAATGAAATTGGGCGGAGATATTTTCTCTGCCTTTTTTGTTCATATGTTGCTTTACTCAATATGACAAAATAAGATTCTTAGTTTTACTCAAAATGACATTTAATGTAACATTCTAAACCTCAAAGTCACCTTGAACGAAAAGCCAACCCGCTATGCTAGGGCTCTCGCCTTGCTAAACTACGGCGTAGCAGGGTAGTGCCTGTGAGGAGGGTATTAGCTAGAAAAAACTACCAGCTTGATACTAATCAATGACAAACAGTTTTAACAGGCGCACACTACCTTTGTTGGAGGGATTAATAACCTAACAAAGGAGAGCCTTATGTTTACCTACAAAAAAATCCTAACAAGCACAGCAATTTTTGCAGCAGGCCTTATGATGGCTACTGGTGCGATGGCAACTTTTCAATATGATTATGGTTGCGATCCTGAAGTGGAACTTAGCCCGCAAGTATGTTTTTATACTGGAGAGGATTTCACTGGTAATAAGTATTGTGAATCTGGTGAACGCACCGTTAACAAAGTCAACAAAGCGCCTTGGAATGATAATATTGAATCTATTATGCTGATTGATGGCGCTTCTGTAAAAATTTATAATCAATATAATCGTATGGGCGATATGGAGTTAGTTGAGAATAGCGACAAACAACTTGATGTAGATTTCTTCAATAAAGTTCGCTCTTATCGGACTGTTTCACCCCAAGAAGAAGAACCCCTTTGTGAAACAGTAAAGGTAGAGGAAGAAATAATTGAAGAAATTAATTGCGATGTTACTTACTCTAATTTTTGTCCTACTTAACCTAATTAGATTTTATTGGGCGGAGAAAATTTTCTCCGCCTTTTTTATTTATATGTTTCCTTACTCAATATGACAAAATAAGATTCTTAGTTTCACACCAAATGACATTTAATGTATCATTCTAAACTTCAAAATCAACCTGAATGAAAAGCCAACCCGCTATGCTAGGGCTCTCGCCTCGATAAAGGATACAGCGCAGCGGGTTAGTGCGGTGAGAGAGTATTAAGCTAGGAAAATATTAAATTTGATGCTAATATTTTTACAGCACAAAATTAGAAATAAAATCAAAAGAAATAAAATGAAGCATCTAAAAAACCTATCGATATTCCTAACGCTATCATTGCTGGCACTACCCTCTGTTACCCTAGCGCAATTTCAGGCCTCTGATGCCCAAGTATTTATTGACTGGCCAGAATTACAAGTGGATCGTGAGCCCGGATCACAGTCCGAAGCCAAGGTCTATGCTATTATCGACCACCCCATCGCCCTTTATACAATCCTTGAGAATAACAGGTTTGGGCCTGCAATTTTGGGGGTATTTCAATGCAATAAAGAATTCACAGTGCTGGAAAGTTCTAACAATGATTATTATGATATCTTGTGCGTTGATGAGAATATATTTGAAGAAAAAACCACTGCAATTTTGCGTTTTGCTGATGATGGAATGTATAAGTAGAAATATTAGGATTACTAGGAAACCTAGAAATCATAACTATATATTTCATCAAACAACAAAACATAGAAATCCCTCTCAACTCGTTCCCTTTACGTTCTTTTTGTGTTATGTGAAAATAAAATAAGATTCTATTTGGTGAAAAATGCCCTCTGATAAAAAACCACATTCCAATAAACAAGTTGATTTCTCAATAGATGATTTTTTGGGTGATATTGAAAAAGCTGAAGATATAAAAGCCAGCAAACGCTTGCCGCAAGAGCGGCTGAAAAATAAGCGGCGGCTTGATCGTGAGCAACGTCAACTGCGTGAGAAAGAACTCCGAGCCACTACAAAAACCTCGCACCCTGAGACCGCAACAGGCATGGCAAAAAAAGCACCAAAATCTGCTGCCAATGCGGTTGAGAGGCCTAATAATTTAGATGGCGGAAGTCTAGGGAGCATGGCGGGGGTGCCGGGGACGGGAGCGAAGCGACCAACGGCGGCAAGAAAAAACGAGACCAACGGCCCAAATGGGAAAAGAACAAACGGCGAGGGTGTCGGGGATGGGAGCAAAGCGACCAACGGCGACAATATAAAGAGCGGCTTTGCCGAAGCGCCGCAAGCTAGTTTCACTCCAGC
>JAJRPR010000131.1 GCA_024280655.1 Alphaproteobacteria bacterium
AATACCCCAAAAACCACGCTCATGCGGATTAGAGGAGTTTGGATTATTCTTTTCATATCTTATTGCCCAAAATAATGTTGGTTACTCAATGTGCATTTTGACGCTAAAAACTGCTAATTTGGTTAATTTTTGTAAAAGAAAGCAATAAAATTAAAAAAAATATTATTTTACGAAAACTAAAACCCTATCAACTTCCTCTTTTGTAGGTGCTGGGCGAACATTTACGGTTAAGTTTTCACCCGTAAAACCATTTTCAATCAAAATATTGCGAACAGCTAATAATCTAAAATATGCTTTTCGCTTGGCTTGCGATACTGCAACCGATCCTGAATCATAAAAAGACCAAGCGGTAAGCGTTTCAACTTCAAGTGCTGCTCTATTTTCTTCTAAATATTGTGAGATTTCTTGTTTTGCTTCTTCATTTAACTCAACACCTGTCCCAGTAAATAAAACATTTAGAACTTGTTGTGCTGACTCAACCTTTACATCATTTTCATTCGATGGTTTATCTCGCTCTTCTTCAGTTGCAACAATTATAGATTTTTCATCAACTATCTTTCGTGATTGAATTTGCAAAGTATTTTCAGCTTCAATTAGCTCTTCTTGCTCAACTATTTCGCTTTTTTGCGTTATTGGCGTGCCAACAGTTTGTTCGCTTTGAGATTGAGAAAGACCCTGCTTATCATTATCAGAATTAGTTTTTTCACCAGTTTGAGTGTCTTCAAGTGTTGAAGCAGCTTTTCCAACACCCTCAATATCCTGTTTTGTTTTAGATGTCATTTGTGCCATAGAAAAAATAACAATCACCACAATTATCATTAGCAAAACTACAACCATCACGATTGTAGAGAGAGCATCCACAAATCCAGGCCAATAATTTTCTTCTTCTTCGTGACGCCTAGCCATTCTCTAACTCGCCTTCTTTTGTATTGATGCGAGAATTTCATCTTTTGGTCCGTCTGCAACAATTTTGGAATTATCCATCCAAATAATTCTATCAACCAATTTCAATAATTGCATACGGTGAGTTGCTATAATTACAGTCTTTCCATTTAGATATTGAGGCAATTCACGAATAAGCTTGTCTTCTGCACTATTATCCATTGCTGAAGTTGGCTCATCTAAAATTATCATATTTGGGTTTTGCAATATTGCCCGAGCCAAACCGACAGCTTGGCGCTCACCACCAGATAGATGCTCGCCACGTGGCCCTACATTTAGGTTAAGCCCTTGTGGATTGTGTTTAATGAAGTTAGCAACACCAGATAATTGTACAGCACGCTCAAAATCTTCATCAGAAATATCGCCAGCCCCTGCGCATATATTTTCCCGAACACTATCATTCATCAAAACAGTGTCTTGACTCATAAAACCTATTGATTGGCGTAACAAAAACGGCGAAAATTGACCGCTATCAACTCCATCAATCATTATTGTTCCAGAATTGGGCAAATAAAATCTTGGGATTATTTTTAATAATGAGCTTTTACCACAACCATTGCGCCCTATTATTCCAATTTTCTCTCCCTGCTTAATATTTAGATTAATATCGCTAAGGCTTTGTTTGTGTGCCCCGCTATAAGTAAAATTGACTTTATTAAACGAAATATTGCCCTTAAAATTCTTAACAACAGAAGCACTTTCATCACCGCCAAACTCTTCTTTTTCATCTAATAAAGAAAAAATATTATTTATTGATGCTTGCATGGTTGAAAATTGACCGAGCTGAGTAATAAGTTGACTTATTGGTGAAATAACTCGCCCAACTAAAAGTGTTGCAGCGGCTAAATTACCCAAAGTCATAGCGCCTGCATTAACTTGAACTGCACCTGCAACAATAGTCATTACGATGGTCATCTGCGTTACGTTTAATACAAATTGTTGAGATATTGCCATTGTCTGGCGATTTTTATGAGACAGATATGCGCTATTGTCTGTTTTACGTGACCATTGGTTTAGCAATAGATGTTCAGAGCGTGTGGCTTTGGGTGTTGCTAGAGTTTGACAAGTTTCAATGGCTTGATCCTGCACCTGCATTTTTGCATTATGCACGTCCTCTGCTCTTTTACTTGCCCTATTATTGCTTGCAAAAACCGTCACTGCTATTAGTGAAATTCCAATGATTGGAACTAACACCACAGGGCCTGTTAAAATATAAATAAGCCCAAGCATTATTACAACAAATGGTAAATCAGCTAATAGACCAGTAACTATTGCTGGGGTTAATAATGCGGCATGATCTAATTCAGAAAGAACCGTAAAAAAGCTTTTTGCAGCTTTTTGTCCAGCCTCAAGAGGCACAGAAACCAATTTCCTATATATTGCGGCTTGCAACCTAATTGATGCTTTTACGCCAATAGATTCTTGTAAATTAACCCGTGTTGCCCTTAAGCCCACATCAATTATCAGTGCCAAAAAAACACCAATAGTTAGTGCAGTTAAGGTCTCAAATGCTCCGTGAGGAACTACTCTATCATAGACTATCGTGATAAAAAGCGGCAATGTTACAAGTAGCGAATTGCTAAGAGCTGCTGCAATGAATAACCTTACTAAATCTTTTTGATTTCCCTTAAAACAGAGCCTAGCTAAACGACGTAGCCTATCTCCATTTGAGTTAGTTGTTTGCGGCGTTGGTGCTCTTGAAAAAGAAGAGGGCGAAGATTTATTACTTAAAGCCTGATAGACACAAATATAATTGAAACTTAATTGAGTTAGCAATTTATCCAAATCAATTTCTTTTATGCCCAATGCACCAGCATATTTAGCTAGCTGATTATTGAGAGATAATATAACTATAGCCGACCCGTCTTTTAACTCAGCAATGAATGGAGTTGGTGTTGATAATAACTTTTTTTGCGAGCCTTGATAAACTTTTATTTCAGCTCCCAATTCATTAGCAAGAGCAAAAATTGCTTCCTCGCTTGGCTCACTACTAAAGCGAGCATTTAGCGCCTCATTTGTTGGTGTTGAGCTTCCAAGCCAGTTTTTAGCAATTTTTGCCAAAGCATGAGAAAATGTTATTCCTTGCACCTGACTAGTAGAGGTTGGCATTTGGCTCATAGTAGTTGATGTTCTACTTGCTGCAAGCCTTGCATTATTTGCAGGTGACTCTATCTGGTTTGTTTTGGTTTGATATGAGCGGTCTTTATATAGCATTTCTTGACGTAAAGTTGCACGCATGTCTCTTACAGGCGAATCACTTTGCTTTTTTTGCAGGTTTTTTTCACCAAAGCTTGGCTTTGGGGTTATTTTTACTGCATTATTTCCTGATTTTTCAGGTTTTAGGTTCATATTTTCAATCTATAATTGCCAGTTAAGTAAAAAATGCATTATTTTGACATTAGCTTTGGCTTATAAATATCTAATTAAGGTTAATGATATTTAATGATTTGAGTTAAAACTTTTATAAATTGGCAAATAATGTACCAAACAG
>JAJRPR010000132.1 GCA_024280655.1 Alphaproteobacteria bacterium
AAATTCATTTATCGCTTGGTGTATTTCGTCCATAAATTCGTGAAAATGCACTCGCCTTTTGGCTTTAATAGGAATTTCATTGAAAAATAAATCCATTAAAAGAGTTTTGCCACGCCCTACCGAGCCATAAAGATAAAGCCCTTTTGGTACGGATTTTCGGTTTTTGAAAAACCCCCTTAAAGAGGTGTTCTTCTTTTCTAATTCAATTAATTGTCTGCCAATTTCATCAAGAACATGAACTGCTTTTAGCTGATTTTCATCAGAGGATAATTTTTGTTGTTTTATCAGAGCTTGATAGGCTGTCTTTAGCAATGACCTAACTATCCATCCATTGAAGCGGCTATTCCGCCTGCAAGCGTGCCAACAAAGCGACTTCCTGAACGCTGAAATGCTCCAACAATCGAGCCTGATGCATCAAATAATTGCACTTGTGTTCCTGTAAGTTGCCAAGAGGAGACTAAAGAAAGCACCAAAATATCACAATTGGGAGTTGAGGCACGATAGCGATTTGTGCCTGACTTTGTGGTTTGAGTAAGATTAAGACGACAGACTTTTTGATTAGCACTAACATTCCAAGTACCAAGTAATTTCGCAACATTTAAAGAACCGCTAATATCACGTCCACCCGGAGTTATATTTGATGAATTAACATCATCTATATTGACAAAAGAAGAATTAACTCCCGCTACTTGCCCCTCAAAATTATTATTATTAGCTAACATAGGATCGCCGGAATTAAAATCCATATTGCCGCCATTATTTGGAGCATTTGGATCAAATATACCTGATTGCTCCATGTTGGAGCCTTCACCTTGCAACGGTGGCAGAGCCTCGCTTTGAACCGAGCTACCTGCAACTGGAGATAATTGTGACGGGGCGCTTAGATTTCTGTTTGAATTGCCAAATTGTGAGCTTGAGGCACAGCCCGCAAGCACTAATGTGCCTGCAATAATAACAGAGGTTTTCAAGAGTTTATTGGATTTTAAGTTCATTTATCTATCTTTATCGGAATTAAATTATTTAAATATAGTTCGCACTTAAAGCAAATTTATATAAAATTCAACATTAATGAAAATAATGGCATTTGTAGGAGTAAACTGCAATTAATCCTTGCTTTCCATCTCTTTTATCAGATCATCGCTTAAAATTTTAGCGCTCCGCGCTTCAGCTTCTGGAACTTTTATTGCATAAGTTCCCTTATAGCCCCTAACACCGGGCATTCCTGCCAATCCATCTTGCCCGCTTTCCATGGGGTGAAAACCATGTGCCTTTAGGGCAGTTATCAGCACTCTGATTTTTGAACTATCTCTAAGGTTAGCTATTGTAACAAGCATTTTACACTCTTCTCTCAACCATTAATTTTTTAATTTCAGCGATTGCTTCAGCTGGATTTAAGCCTTTAGGGCAAGTATTTGTGCAATTCATAATAGTATGACAACGATAAAGCCTAAAGGGATCTTCTAAATTATCTAAGCGCTCACCTGTTGCCTCATCACGAGAATCCATTAACCAGCGATAGGCTTGTAATAAAACTGCAGGGCCAAGATATCTATCGCCATTCCACCAATAAGATGGACATGAAGTTGAGCAGCAGGCACAAAGAATGCACTCATATAGTCCGTCTAGTTTTTCTCTATCCTTATAGCTTTGTAGCCCTTCAGAACTTGGGGCTGGAGTTTTGGTCTTAAGCCAGGGCTCAATCGAGCGATGTTGCGCATAAAAATTACTTAAATCAGGCACAAGGTCTTTAACTACTGGCAGGTGAGGAAGTGGGTAAATTTTTATCACACCCTTAATTTCGTCTATGCCTTTAGTGCAAGCTAAACTATTTAATCCATCAATATTCATTGAACAAGAGCCGCAAATCCCTTCACGACACGAGCGCCTAAGAGTAAGCGTTGCATCAATATTATCTTTAATCCATAAGAGGGCGTCTAAAACCATAGGGCCACAATCATCAATATCAACATAATAAGTATCAATAGATGGGTTGTCGCTATTGTCTGGATTATAGCGATAAATCTGTAATTCACGGAGGTTTTTAGCGTCTGGTTTTGGCCAAACTTTGCCTTTAGTGGGGCGTGAATTTTTTGGAAGTGATAGTTCAACCATTAGGTCTATTCCTTAAATATTTAATACACTCTTGCTTTTGGAGCGATTTTTTTAAGACTAATACCACCGTCTTTTTCTGATGTAATTGGCTTTGTGTGGACAGGGCGATAGCTTAATTTAACTTTGCCATTTTGGGAAATATTTGCCAGCGTGTGCTTGCGCCATGTCTTGTCATTTCTATCTGGGAAATCATCTCTTGCGTGTGCGCCACGACTTTCTTTACGTGCTGCTGCTGAAACAACAGTTGTTAAAGCGTTAGCCATTAGATTTTCAAGTTCAAGCGCCTCAACTAAATCTGAATTCCATATTAGCGATCTATCAGAAAGTTTAATATCTTTAAGTTCGTCCCAAATAGCGCTCATGCGCTCAACGCCATTTTGCAAAGTTTCATCTGTTCTAAAAACCGCCGCATCTTCTTGCATCGTGCGTTGCATTTTATCACGTAGGCTCGCAATTGACTTTGAACCATCTGCAAAGCGAATTCTATCAAGACGTGAAATTATCTCATTGGTTGTTTTTTCATTTGCATTTGGATATGGCGCATCTTTATCAATCACTTTGCCTGCACGAATGGCCGCGGCTCGACCAAATACTACTAAATCAATGAGCGAGTTTGAGCCAAGTCGATTTGCTCCATGTACTGATGCGCAACCAGCTTCACCAACCGCCATAAGTCCTTTAACAGTTTTATCAGGATTTTCTTTTGTTGGGTTTAGCACTTCACCATGATAATTGGTTGGAATACCGCCCATATTATAATGAGCGGTTGGAATTACTGGAATAGGATCTTTAGTTAAATCAACCCCTGCAAAAACCTTAGCACTTTCTGAAATACCAGGTAGGCGCTCAGCAAGAACCTTGGGGTCAAGATGTTCAAGATGAAGATTAATATGATCTTTTTTAGGGCCAACACCGCGACCCTCTTTTATTTCAATGGTCATGCAACGAGAAACTACATCTCGTGATGCCAAATCTTTGGCGTTTGGTGCATAGCGCTCCATAAATCGCTCGCCCTCAGAATTAGTAAGATAACCACCCTCGCCACGTGCGCCTTCGGTGATGAGTACCCCAGCACCATAAACTCCTGTTGGGTGGAACTGCACAAATTCCATGTCTTGTAATGGCAGACCAGCACGTGCCACCATTCCATTGCCATCTCCTGTGCAAGTATGAGCAGAAGTGTAAGAAAAATATGTGCGCCCATATCCACCCGTAGCTAGCACCACCATTTTGGAGCGGAAACGATGTAATGTGCCATCATCAAGTTTTAGAGCAATAATACCCTCACAAACTCCATCGTCAGACATTATAAGGTCTAGCGCAAAATATTCGATAAAGAACTCAGCATTATGGCGTAAAGACTGGCCATAAAGCGTGTGTAAAATTGCGTGACCTGTTCTATCCGCTGCCGCACATGTGCGCTGAACTGGCGGACCCTCACCAAAATTTTGCATATGTCCGCCAAATGGACGTTGATATATCTTGCCCTCTTCAGTACGGGAAAATGGTACGCCATAATGCTCAAGTTCATAAACCGCCTTTGGCGCTTCACGCACCAAATATTCCATCGCATCATTATCGCCAAGCCAGTCCGAGCCTTTAACGGTGTCATACATGTGCCATTGCCAATTATCTTCACCCATATTGCTAAGCGAAGCGGCAATGCCCCCCTGCGCTGCAACAGTATGTGAGCGAGTTGGAAAAACTTTAGTGATACAGGCGGTTTTTAATCCCTGCTCTGCCATGCCTAAAGTGGCACGCAAACCAGCGCCCCCTGCACCAACAACAATGACATCAAATTCATGGTCGATAATTTTATAAGATTTTGCATCGTTGGGCTTATTTGCCTTTGATTGAGGCATTGTTATTCTAACCCCCCAATCCAAGCATTAAAACAGAAACAATGCCGATAATTGCTACGCTGGCGCTAAAAAAGTAATTTAGCAGGATCGCCGTAATTTTACGACCCTCGCTTGTTATATAATCTTCGATTACCGCCTGCATCCCAAGCCGCATATGCCAGACAAAGGAGATAATAGTAAGCAACATCATCGCCATGATAAGGGGCGAAGAAAACATTTCCATCATTTCAGCTTGATTTTTGCCCGCTGCACTAATGACAAACCAAACCAAAAAAATCGTAAGTGGGATATTGGCAATCGCGGTTAGGTTTATATACCAAAAATGCATGGTACCATCACGGGAAGAACCGAGACCTGATATAATTTTAAACGGGTTACGCATACTCATAGCTTTAGCTCCACAATATTATTACCCAGACAAGTCCAGTCAGCAAAATCCCGCCGATCAGGGTGGCCCAGGCCATTCCAAAACGTACTTTTTCTGAAAACCCGAGACCTAAATCCCAGACAAAATGACGAATTCCGCCCAGCATGTGATGAAACAGGGACCAGGTAAACCCAAACAACGCAATCTTACCCATCCAATGCCCCAAAACCATATTGACCACCTCAAGTTTATCATCTCCCATAGCGGCGGCGGTGAGCCACACCACCAAAAGCACAACCCCTAAAATAAGCGCAACCCCAGTTATGCGATGCAGCCCTGACATCACCATGGTAACTTGTAGTTTGTAGATTTCTAAATGTGGCGAAAGCGGACGTTGCGAATTGGCCATTTTATCTCTTTCTTGAAAAGAATATTATAAACTGCTAGTTTAAACATAATTTATTGATAACGAGCAAAAGTAGTTTCGTCAAAGGTTGATATTAAATAATTTAACAAAACTATTAAGTTTGCTTTGCTTTTAGCATTAAACTCTTCTAACCAGTCATAATTATGCTTAATAAATGTTTAAAAATCATGGTTAACTAATATTTACCAAGCATGGTTAACCAATTATGAATATTTTTTACCAAACTAAACATAGATACTATAAAGCTATATAAATTATTGTTGCGGAGATAGGCACTAGTGCTTAAAGAATTTTCTATTAAAAAAATACTACTATTACATAAAGTCATTTTAGCATTATCTGCTATGATAGCATTTTTTACTGTGTCTTTACCATTAAATGCTCAAACATTAAATGAGCAGATGTTGCTCTCTTATATAAAGCAACAAAAACTAGAAAAAATTAATTCTGATATCTTGTTTAACCCACAAAAATGGGTAATTAATAATCCAAGCGCTGTAAATTCTTCAATTAGCTCAGAAAATCTAAATGTTTGGCTTTTGCAAAACTATGTAACAACAGATAAAAAAGTTGAAGTTGCAGCAAATGAGCGTCAATGTTTGGCTAAAGCAATTTATCATGAGGCTCGGGGCGAGCCAGAAAAAGGACAATGGGCAGTAGCTAATGTTATTCTTAATCGTGTTGCTAGCTCTTCTTATCCATCAACAGTTTGTGGTGTAGTTTACCAAAATGCCACGTCGCAAAATTTTAGATGTCAATTTACTTTTGCGTGTGATGGAAAATCAGATGTGGCGGGAGAAGGAAATAGAATAGTTCGCACATCGTGGGTGCGCTCAAACCTAATAGCTTTTGCAGCTTTTAAGCAATATCAAACAGGCACCCAACTTGAAGCATTACCAAGGGACGTGCTTTTTTATCATACGAGAGCAGTTTCGCCAAATTGGTCTAAAGTATATAAAGTGGTTGCAGAAATTGGAAATCATATATTTTATGCCAAATCTTAAAGAGAGCAAGTCCTAATAGAGAGCAAGTCCTAATAGAGAGCAAGTCCTAATAGAGAGTAAGTCTTAAAGCTAAAAAAACTAAGCGTAGTTTAGTTTTTGCCATATAGTTGCGCTATATTACACTTGTGGTTGCTCTTTATTGCACTTGTGGTTGCTCTTGCCACAATTTAACTATAATTATGATAGCACCAAACTAAATAATATATTTATTGTAATTATTTAGACAAAAGAAATTGAGGGAAAAATGCCAAAAATTGCATTGGTTGATGACGACAGAAATATTCTAACATCGGTTTCTATTGCGCTTGAAGCTGAAGGTTATACTGTTTCAACTTATACTGATGGCGCCTCTGGGCTAGATGGAATAGTGAATAATGTCCCAGACCTAGCAATTTTAGATATAAAAATGCCTCGTATGGACGGTATGGAATTATTGCGTCGTTTAAGACAGAAAACTGACGTGCCGGTAATTTTCTTAACCTCAAAAGACGAAGAAATAGATGAATTATTTGGTCTAAAAATGGGTGCTGATGATTTTATCACTAAACCATTTTCCCAACGCCTATTGGTTGAGAGAGTAAAGGCCATTTTACGCCGCTCAGATTCGCACGATAATAAAGGTAAAGCTTCAAAATCTAATAATGACACTTCATCAAAAGCTATGATTGAGCGCGGTCTATTAATTATGGATCAAGAGCGCCATACTAGTATGTGGAAAGGCAAAAGAGTAACACTTACAGTTACAGAATTTTTGATTTTACAAGCATTAGCTATGCGCCCCGGCGTTGTAAAAAGCCGAAATTCACTTATGGATGCAGCCTATGACGATCAAGTATATGTTGACGACAGAACCATTGATAGTCACATTAAACGTCTTAGAAAGAAGTTCAAAGTGGCTGATGATGATTTTGATATGATTGAAACGCTTTATGGTGTTGGTTATCGTTTCAAGGAGTGATCTAATATTAAAGATAAACAAAGTATTTTTTTAAGAATTTCTAGCTTAACATCTAAAATAGCTTCTGGCTTAAGAAGATTTTTTGTTTTTGCAATTTTTTCTAGCCTTACTCGGCGCATAGTTTTTTTGAATTTAGCAGCGCTTGCCGCTTTAGTTGGCGGAGTGCTTTTTCTTAATCAATGGCGTGAGGGCCTAATTGATGTCCGCATTCAATCTTTACGAATTCAGGGTGAAATTATTTCAGCAGCCATTGCCGCTTCTGCAACTATTGATAGTGATATAATTTCGGTAAATCCTGATAGATTGATAGAGTTTCAAACAGGAAGGCCGCTTTCCCCATTTAGTTTTTTTGACCCATCACTAGAGTTTCCAATAAACCCAGAAAAAGCTGCGCCACTTTTGGGTAATCTTATAAGTCCAACAAATACTAGAGCTAGAATATATGATAAAGACGGATTATTAATTGTTGATAGTTTTAATATTTATAAAGAAGGGCAAGTTTTTGCTCCCAATTCAGAACAATTAGAAGAAGAAGTGTTTTTCTTAAGTGATTGGTGGAATAGGTTTTTATCTGGACTAACCAACTCACAATATGCGCTTTATCAAGAATATGGCGCTGATGAGGGGAAAAAATATCCCGAAGTTTCTTCAGCAATAGTTGGTGCGCCTGCTGAAGTTGTGCGCATTGATGAACAACAGCAATTAATAATTTCGGTTGCAGTGCCAATTCAGCGCTTACATGCTATTGTTGGGGTATTATTACTTTCAACAACTCCGGGTGATATTGATGATATAGTAAAGGCTGAAAGAATGAGCGTATTACGTATTGCGCTAATTGCTGCATTAGTTACATCAATCCTGTCATATTTACTTGCGGGCACAATAGCCGGACCAATAAAAAAACTTTCAGCGGCTGCAAAAAGAGCTGAAAAATCATTAAATGATCGTAGTGAAATCCCAGACTTTACAAACCGCAATGATGAAATAGGAGATCTATCAATATCATTGCGCTTAATGCTCGACGCACTTTATAACCGCATTGAGGCAATAGAGCGTTTTGCCGCTGATGTTTCACATGAGTTAAAAAACCCACTAACTTCCTTAAGGTCTGCCGTTGAAACTCTTTCCTTAGCAAAAAGTGAAAAAGATAAACAAAAGCTAACGGATGTAATTTTACATGATGTTAGGCGCTTAGATCGTTTAATTTCTGATATTTCAAATATTTCAAGGCTAGATGCTGAGCTTGCTCGCCAAAGCGCAGAACCTGTCAATATGGTGGATTTGGTTAAAACTATGATTTCAATGCACCAAGATATCGCTAAAGAGCGAGATGTTGAATTATTATTAGATGTTAGTAAAGCCCAGCAGGGGCAAGTTTTGGGTTATGATAGTCGCCTAGCGCAAGTAGTTTCTAA
>JAJRPR010000133.1 GCA_024280655.1 Alphaproteobacteria bacterium
GCGAAGAGACACGCCTTAATGGAGGAGAAGTTTTTGGCTCTTGGTGAGGGAATAAAAAATATGCACCAAAAAGCAAAAGTTGGTGCGGTGCGCTATTTGTTTAATGCAAATTTACTAGTCATTTTAACAGTTCCAGTGATTTATTCGCTAATTTTTGCTTTTGTTTTGCTCGATATAATGGTTTCTTTGTATCAAGCAATTTGTTTTCCAGTCTATAAAATAGAAAAAGTTAAGCGCAAAAACTATATGAGTTTTGATCGTCATAAACTCTCCTATCTTAATATGATTGAAAAAATAAACTGTCTTTATTGCTCTTACGGCAATGGGGTAATTGCTTATGCAAGAGAAGTTGCGGCACGAACTGAGAAATATTGGTGCCCTATAAAACATTCATTGCGCATTCATGGTGTGCATAAATATTATCGATCATTTGAAAATTATGGTGATGGCGATGAATATCAAAAGAGATTGCTTAAGCATCAAAATGAGTTGAAGGGAGGGGACAAAAAAGCTGATTAGTTAGTGTGATGATTTTTATAGAATAGAAATTAGTGTTCACAAACGCGTGAGTTTAAGTGATAATTTTTAGTGTCTATGTGACTTGCAAATGACATCGAGATGGATAAGGTCATATTCAATCGGTCAGATAATTTGATTGATAATCATAATTTGGAGAATAAAATGAAACATTTCAACCCGTCAAAAATCCTAGTAGCTGGCGCAATTGCTGCGGCTCTTTCATCTGCTGTAATGGTAGCTCCTGCATTTGCTGATGCAGACAAAGAAAAATGTTATGGTGTTGCTAAAGCTGGCGAGAATGATTGCAAAGCTGGTGCAGGTACAAGTTGTCAAGGTACAAGCACTGTCGATTATCAAGGTAATGCGTGGAGTTTTGTTCCTACAGGTACATGTGAAGAAATAGAAACTCCAGTAGGAACTGGCAGCCTAGAAGAAATTACTGCTGAAATGGCTGAAAAAATGAAAATGGATATGAAGAAGTAATTTAGTACTTATTCTACTTGAGCAACCCACTTATCCTTTAGGGGTGGGTTGCTTTTCACTTGATAATTGTTAGGTTTAAGCATGTCGAATTTTAAGTTAAAAAAAATTCCTAACCTAGCTGGTGTTGGCCTTAAAGCTCAACATTATAAAACCATATTGCAAGAGACACCAAAGCTAGGCTGGTTTGAAGTTCACCCTGAAAACTATATGGGTGCTGGCGGCCCTCCGCATAAATATCTAACCGCCATTCGTGAGCTATATCCCCTATCTCTACACGGGGTTGGCATGTCTTTAGGCGGCCCAAGCAAGCGGTTAGACCCTGAGCATTTAAGGCGGTTTAAAGCCTTGAAGGATAGGTATGAGCCGTGGTTGATTTCTGAACATTTGGCTTGGTCAACCCATGAGGGTAAGTTTTTTAATGATCTTTTACCACTGCCATATACTGAGGAAACGCTTAATCATTTAGCTAATCATATAGATGAAATGCAGAGCTATATGGGCAAACAAGTGCTAATTGAAAACCCATCAGCATATTTGGCCTATGAATCTAGCCCTTATGCTGAAACTGAATTTTTAGATCAACTTGTCAAACGCACTGGCTGTGGCTTGTTGCTTGATGTTAATAATATTTTCGTATCGGCCAACAATCAAGGCTATGATGCTTATGATTATTTAGATGCATATCCAGTTGAGCATGTTGAAGAAATACATTTAGGCGGTCATAGTGTCGAGTTAATAGAAGATGATGAATTGGGCATTGGTAAATTATTAATCGATGATCATTCAAGCGCAGTTATTGATGATGTTTGGGGTATATATAATAGATTAATTGCCAAAATAGGCCCAAAACCCAGCCTAATTGAGTGGGATGGCGATATACCAGAATGGCCAACCTTATATAATGAAGCTAAAATTGCTGATGGCTTTATGAAAAAGCATGTTTCAATTAAGGTTAAATCATAAATATGGCCAGCTTTAAACAAATACATAAAGAATTTGTTGCAGCATTATTAGCGCCCTCTCCTCCTATTCCTAAAGGTTCAGTTGCGTTAAAAAAGCCAAATATTACCAGTCGATTTGCAGTTTATCGCAATAATGTAATAGTGGGTTTAATTGCAGCATTAAAATCTAATTTTCCTATTTGCTATGCTTTAGTTGGCGATGAATTTTTTAAAGCATTAGCTATAGATTTTATTCGCAAAGACCCGCCAATATCACCAATGTTATTTGAATATGGCGATGAATTTGCGCTCTTTATTAGCCAATATAGTCCTGCCGATCAATTGCCTTATTTAGCAGATATCGCTCGCTTAGAAATAATGTGGCGCAATGCTTATCACGCTATTGATGCCAAGCCTTTGGATATTACGAAAATTCAGCAAATTGACTCTAAAAAACACTCGAACTTAACTTTCAAAACACACCCAAGCGCTGCCATGCTAACGTCAGACTGGCCTATATATTCAATCTGGCAGGGGCATGAAGATAATAATATGGTTGATATTGACCTAGAGGTTGAGCAAACTATTTTAATATGCCGACCAAATGTTGATGTGTTAATAGCTAATATAGACCCTGCCGCTTGTATCTTTTATAGCGCGATTATGAATGGTCAAACACTTGGTAGCGCTTATGAAAAATCTATGAAGCAGGAGCCAAATTTTGACTTCAACTATTGCTTTGGGCAATTATTCGCATTGGGGTTAATCACCGATATTGTGGTTGAAAAATAATAATCTAGGAGAGATAAAATGCAAAAATTAATTAATTTAGTAAAATGGGCAAATAACCTATTATCACAATTCCCATTATTTATTCTAGCATTTGGCGCACGAATATTTGTTGGGCTACAATTTTTTAGATCAGGCAGTTTGAAGTTTGACGGATGGTTTAGTGTTAGTGATACAACTTTTTATTTATTTAAAAATGATTTTTCTGGCGTGCCGTTACCCCCAGTAATGGGCGCATATATGGCGGCATATGGCGAGGTAATTCTTGCTACATTACTAATAGTAGGACTTGGCGCACGTTTTAGCGCTCTTGGCCTATTGGTCATGACTATAGTTATACAGACCTTTGTGTTTCCTGAAGCCTATATTTTGCACGGCCTGTGGGCGGTATCACTAATTTATGTAATTAAATATGGTGGAGGAATGTTGTCGGTTGATTATTTCATCAAGAAGAAATAGCCCTTGCGGTCATTAAAAGTAGGGCTGTTTTATTGTTGCTCTAAATTTTGGAGTAATAAAACTAACTCAATTTCAAAAGCACATGGCGTTTTTTACCAACGCTTAGTTTAATCACGCCTTCAGGCAATAGGTCTTTTTCGCTAAGAACCGCACGCTCATCGCTTACTGGCTTGTCGTTCACTTTAAGAGCACGAGATTTTGCGTGGCGGCGTGCTTCTCCGTTTGATGCTGCAAGTCCTGCTTTTACAAACGCCGCTAATAGTCCAATGCCGCTATTTAGTTCAGCCTTAGATATTTCGACGCTTGGAAGCGATAGATCAAGCGCTCCTTGTTCAAATGTTGCTTTTGCGGTTTGTGCCGCTTGCTCAGCTGCTTGCTCGCCATGTACAATGGCAGTTGCTTTAGTTGCCAAAAATTTCTTAGCTTCATTAATATCATCAGAAATAATTTTAACAATTTCACTTAAAGGTTCACGAGTAAAAATCTTCAAAAATCTTTCAACGTCCGCATCTTCTGTGTTGCGGAAATATTGCCAAAAATCGTAAGCGGAAAATAAATCATCATTTAGCCAAACAGCGCCATTTGCGGTTTTGCCCATTTTTGCGCCAGATGAAGTGGTAAGCAAAGGCGTTGTTAGCGCATAGAGTTGCTCTGTGCGCATACGATGCCCTAAATCAACACCATTAATAATATTGCCCCATTGATCCGAGCCACCCATTTGCAAAATACAACCATAGCGCTTGTTTAATTCAACAAAATCATAGCCCTGCATAATCATATAATTAAACTCTAAAAATGAAAGCGATTGCTCACGCTCAAGCCTTAGGCGCACACTATCAAATGTCAGCATACGATTGACCGAAAAATGTTTGCCAACTTCACGCAAAAACTCAACATAATTTAGTTTAAGCAGCCAATCGGCATTATTGACCATAATAGCATCGGTCTTGCCATCACCAAATTTAAGAATTTTAGCAAAAATCTTTTTAATGCCTTCAATGTTTTCGTTGATTTTTTCTTCGCTCAAAATTGCTCTTTGCTCGTCTTTGAACGAAGGGTCGCCAACCATTGAAGTGCCGCCACCCATAAGTGCGATTGGCTTATGACCAGTTTGTTGAAACCAATAAAGCATTGAGGCTGAAATTAGATTACCAATATGTAGCGATGTTGCCGTTGCATCATAACCAACATAGGCGGTGATGCTTTGGTTTTTGCATTTTTCATCAAGTCCATAGGGGTCTGAAAGCTGATGAATAAAACCTCTTTCATCAAGAACTTGTAAAAAATCTGATTTATAATCGCTCATTAATATGTCCTGACCCTAGCGTCCACCGCCAGCTGCAATATCAGCACGACGACGATCAAGATATTCGCTGCAATTTTCAATCAATTCTTCAATCTTACCTTCAAAAAAATGATTAGCGCCTTCAATAATTTGCTGCTCAATAGTAATGCCCTTTTGCTCATGCAATTTATCTACTAGTTTTTGCACTTCATAGGGTGGTGAAACAGTATCATTTTCGCCATGAATAATCAGACCAGAAGACGGGCAGGGAGCAAGGAAAGAAAAATCATAAAGGTTTTCTTGTGGTGCAACCGAAATAAATCCTTCAACTTCAGGGCGGCGCATTAATAATTGCATGCCAATCCACGAGCCAAAAGAAAATCCTGCAATCCAGCAACCTTGACTTTCTTTGTTTTGGGTTTGCAGCCAATCAAGTGCTGCTGCGGCATCGGATAATTCACCCGGACCATGATCAAACAGACCTTGCGAGCGCCCAACGCCACGAGAATTAAAACGCAACACAGCAAAACCACGCTCAACAAACATATAATATAGATGATATATGATTTGGTTATTCATCGTGCCGCCAAATTCTGGGTGCGGATGTAAAAGTATTGCTATTGGAGCATTAGGCTCTTTTCCTGGTTGATAGCGCCCCTCAATTCGTCCGTTTGGCCCATTAAAAATTACTTCTGGCATTGATAATTCCTTGATAAAACTTGGATAATTCCTTGATAAAATTCGTTCAGTTATTGAATTAGGAAATTTTTCACTTGATTACAATTAAAAACTTACTTGACGAACTGCTTTTGGCTTTGTAAATACTGGCATAATAAATTATTAGATTAGAATAATTCTAAACTAATATCCTTGTTTAGCAATCCTCTATAAGAACATTCCTTATAATATAGAGAGGCTATAAATTTCAAGGAATGTTTTTACTATATTGATTGATTGGTTCAAAATGACAAAGCCAAATATATATTTAGATCATAATGCCTCTGCGCCTTTGCTTGCAAATGCAAAGCTTGCAATGATTAATGCACTAAATATGGTTGGTAATCCTTCGGCAGTGCATAGTTCTGGTCGGGCTTTAGGTAATGTAATTGAAAATGCTCGAGGAAAAATTGCAAAAGCAACGGGCGCAAATGTAAGCCAAGTAATTTTTACTGGTTCAGCAACAGAAAGTATAAGCCAAGCGATAATTGGCGGCGTAAAGGCTCTCAAGATCGATAGAATCATTATCTCTCAAGCAGAACATGCCGCTTGTTTGCAGGCTGCAAAAGCTAGTGGTGCACAAATATCGGAAGTTTTTTTGCTTGATAGTGGCTTGATAGATATTGCGCAATTAAATGAAATTCTTGTTGAGGTTGAAAATAATAATGAGGTTGCGCTTATTTGCGTGCATGAGGTGAATAATGAAACTGGTATTATTCAGCCAATCAAACAAATTGAAACGCTTGTTGGGGCTACAAGGCATTATTTATTTGTTGATAGTGTGCAAGCGTTTGGCAAGTTGCAGTTAGATTTTGCTTCCCGTGCAATCGACATGATGGCTATTTCTTCGCATAAAGTCGGTGGGCCTGTGGGCATTGGCGCAATATTGATGAAATCTCATTGTGATGAGGTGGTGTTTATTGCTGGTGGTGGGCAAGAAAAGGGCAGGCGAGGCGGCACTCTTTCTGCTCCTCTTATTGCTGGTTTTGGCGAGGCGGCGATTGAATTTTACCAAGAATATGATGTTAAAAAAATAGCAGATTTCGTTGCGCAAATCGAAACTGGCTTAAAGGCTTTAAGTTCTGAATTGGTGATTTTTGGGGAAGATGCAAATCGCATGGGAAATATTGTGAATTTTGCTATTCCCAAATTAAAAGCCTCAGTCATTATGATGGGGCTAGATTTAGAGGGGGTTGAAGTTTCTTCGGGCTCTGCTTGCTCATCAGGCAAGGTTACATATAGCCATGTGCTTTGTGCAATGGGTATCTCTCCAGAGCTTGCTACTGGCAGGATAGGAATTAGTCTTGGTTGGAATTCAACACAACAAGATGTTGATGAGTTTTTGTCAGCTTTTAAGAAAATCTTGCAGCGCTTTAAGCAAGCACAAAACGAAAAGCCAAAGGAGAGTTAGATGGCTGGTGCAAAAGAAAATATTGATAGAGATACTATTGAGCAGGTCGAGCAAATTGATGTTGAGAAGTATAAGTATGGTTTTGCAACCGACATAAAAAGTGACAAAGCGCCGATTGGACTAAGCGAAGATATTGTGCGTTTTATTTCGGCAAAAAAGAATGAGCCAGAATGGATGTTAAAATGGCGGCTTGATGCTTATGAGCGCTGGCTTACTATGGAAGAGCCAAATTGGGCAAAATTAGATTATCCAAAAATCGATTTGAATGAGATATATTTTTATGCCGCACCAAAAAGCACACCCGGTCCTAAAAGTCTTGATGAAGTTGATCCTGAATTGCTTGAAACTTATAAAAAGCTAGGAATACCTCTTTTAGAACAAGCAGTGCTTGCTGGTGTTGAGGGCGCAAAAATTGCGGTTGATGCGGTGTTTGATTCTGTTTCTGTGGTAACTACTTTTAGAGAAGAGTTGGCAAAAAGCGGTATTATATTTTGCTCTATTTCTGAAGCGATTACAGAATATCCAGACTTAATTAAAAAATATCTCGCAACAGTCGTGCCAGTAACGGACAATTATTATTCAACGCTAAATTGCGCTGTTTTTACCGATGGCTCATTTGTTTATATTCCAAAGGGTGTGCGTTGCCCAATGGAGCTTTCGACATATTTTCGTATCAATGAAATAAATACGGGACAGTTTGAGCGCACGCTAATTATTGCAGAAGAAGATAGCTATGTGAGTTATTTAGAGGGCTGCACTGCGCCAATGCGTGATGAAAACCAGCTCCATGCGGCGGTGGTTGAATTAGTCGCTCATAAGAATGCTGAGATAAAATATTCAACGGTGCAAAATTGGTATCCGGGGAATAAAGAAGGCAAGGGCGGGATTTATAATTTTGTAACTAAGCGTGGTGATTGTCGTGGTGATAATTCTAAAATTTCTTGGACGCAGGTAGAAACCGGCTCGGCGATTACTTGGAAATATCCTTCGTGTATTTTGCGTGGTGATGGCTCTCGGGGTGAATTTTATTCCATCGCTATTTCAAATAATTATCAGCAAATTGATAGTGGTACTAAGATGATACATTTGGGTAAAAACACTTCAAGTAAAGTTATTTCCAAAGGCATTGCGGCTGGGTTTTCTGACAATACTTATCGTGGGCTTATTAGCGCTCACAAAAAAGCAACAAATGCCCGCAATTTTACGCAATGTGATAGTCTGTTAATTGGCGATAAGTGCGGGGCGCACACTGTGCCCTATATTGAGGCGAAAAACGCATCGGTTGTATTTGAGCATGAGGCAACAACCTCTAAAATTTCAGATGAGCAATTATTTTATTGTCAACAAAGAGGCTTAAATGCGGAAGAAGCGGTGGCGCTGATTGTCAATGGATTTGTGCGTGATGTTATTCAGAATTTACCAATGGAATTTATGGTTGAAACACAAAAACTAATCAATATTTCTCTTGAGGGAAGCGTTGGCTAAAAGAATGAATAAATTTGGAGTTAAAAAATGAGCAATATGCTTGAAATTAAAGATCTGCACGTAAAAGTTGAGGATAAGGAAATCCTAAAAGGGGTGAACTTAACTATTCCCAAAGGTGAAACTCATGCAATTATGGGGCGTAATGGCTCGGGTAAATCTACCCTTTCTTATGTTATGGCTGGTAAAGAGGGTTATGAAATTACTAAGGGTGAAATTTTGCTTGATGGTGAAAATATCCTTGAGCTTGAACCAAATGAGCGTGCGGTTAAGGGCTTGTTTTTGGCTTTTCAATACCCGATTGAAATTCCGGGTGTTGCAACTATGACTTTTCTTAAAGCTGCAATGAATGCGCAAAGAAAAGCTCGTGGTGAAGAAGAATTGCTCACTCCTGATTTTATGCGTGAGGTAAAATCTGCGGCTAAAATGCTTGAAATTGATAGTGCTATGCTAAAACGGGCGCTTAATGTTGGGTTTTCTGGTGGCGAGAAGAAGCGTGCTGAAATTTTGCAAATGGCTCTTTTGAAGCCAAAAATGTGTGTGTTTGATGAAACAGATTCAGGGCTTGATATTGATGCGTTAAAAATTGTTTCTCAAGGGGTCAATGCTTTGCGTGATGCTAATCGTTCTATGCTTATTATTACCCATTATCAGCGCCTATTAAACTATATTGTGCCCGATGTTGTGCATGTTTTCTCTAATGGCAAAATCGTAAAAAGCGGTGATAAATCTCTAGCACTAGAGTTAGAAAAGCATGGCTATGCGCAATATGATGAAAGCACTTAAGAGATTATTATGGCAGTAAAATTAAATCAAAGCGAGCAGGTTGTTCTAGAGATTTTGCAAAAAACAGGGGCAGATGAGTTAGCAGCAGATTTTGCAAAAACAGGCCTGCCGACAAGGCGCAATGAGGCATATCATTATAGCGATCTAAAAATGTTGCTTGGCAATGTTCCAGCTCTTGCAACTAGCTCTAAAAGCACAAGCGCATCGCTTGTGAGCATTGAGGGCGCTTATCGCATTTTGATCGTTAATGGTGAAGTGCAAATAAGCGATGAGCCTCCTGCTGGGGTGGTTGTTAGCACTTCTAAGGGCGGTGTGGTCGAACCAGAAAATGATATTATTGCTCAATTAAATTCAGCCCTGACAAAAGAAACACTTAATATTGATCTGCAAGGCTCGCCTGAAACAATAATCCATATTGATAGGCGCTATGAGGGCGAAGCTAGCCATATTAATGATGGTGTTGAATTATATATTTTGGATAATTCAAACGCTACGATTATTGAAACATTTTCAGGATCAAACGAAGCGCATTTAAGCAATAGTGCTAGTAAAGTAATTTTGGGCAGAAAAGCAAAAGCCACTCATATTATGGTTGATCTATCGGGTGAAAAGTTACGTCATTTGCAAAGCGTGCAATATGAACTTAACGAAAGCGCATTGTTACATTCGCTTATAATCCATAAAGGCTCTAAACTTGCTCGCACGCAACTTTTTGCTAAATTCATTGGCGAAAATGCCCATGCTGATTTTGCAGGGCTTATTCTTGGTGCAAAGGAGCAACATTCAGATATTTCAATAAATATTGAGCATAATGTCGCTAACACTACTTCAAGCGAAAATTATAAATCTGTTGTTTTAGATAGAGCAAAGGCGATTTTTCAGGGTAAAATTTTGGTTGCCAAAGACGCACAGAAAACCGATGCCGCAATGAAGCATCAAGGGTTAATGTTATCTGATGATGCGCAAATTTTGGTGAAGCCAGAATTAGAAATTTATGCCGATGATGTTATTTGTGGGCATGGTGCAACTTGTGGGCAAATAGATGAAGATAGTTTGTTCTATTTAATGTCTAGAGGCATAGAAAAACAGCAAGCAAAATCTATGTTAATTCGAGCTTTTTTAGCTGAATTATTTGATGAAATTAAAATTGAAGCACTTAAAGAAGCACTCATATCTGTTGCTGATGAATGGTTAGAGGCTTAAATGGGTTTTAATCTTGAAAAAATACGAGCAGATTTCCCTATTCTATCTGAAAAAATCTACAATAATCGCCTTGTCTATCTTGATAGCGGCGCTTCAGCGCAAAAGCCACAGGCAGTAATTGATTCTATTAGCAACACCTATAGTTCTGGCTATGCCAATGTGCATCGTGGGTTGCATACATTATCGAACAGAGCGACAGAGGCGTATGAAGCGGCGAGAGGCAAGGTTCAGCGCTTTATTGGCGCTGCAAGGTCTGATGAGATTATATCCACTTCTTCTGCCACAGCAGCGCTTAATCTAGTTGCCGCAAGTTTTGCAGCCCCAATGATGGGTGAGGGCGATGAGATATTGCTTTCCATCATGGAGCATCATTCAAATATTGTGCCTTGGCATTTTTTGCGTGAGCGGCAAGGGGCGGTAATAAAATGGGTTGATGTCAATGATGATGGTAGTTTTTGTCTTGATAAGTTTGAAGCGGCGCTTAGCGATAAAACAAAAATAATCGCCATTACGCATATGTCTAACGTGCTTGGAACAATCACTCCTCTTAAAGAAATTGTAGAAATAGCGCACAAAAGAGATATTAAAGTCGTGGTTGATGGATCGCAAGCCGCTGTTCATCAAAAAATTGACGTGCAAGATTTGGGCGCTGATTTTTATATTATGACTGGGCATAAACTTTATGGGCCTACAGGGATTGGCGTGCTTTATGGGCGCTATGAATTGCTTGAGCAAATGCGCCCCTTTATGGGCGGTGGTGAGATGATTGATGAGGTTAGCCTAGATAAAATCACTTATGCCGCCCCTCCTATGCGTTTTGAGGCAGGCACACCGCCTATAGTGCAAGCAATAGGCTTGGGTGCTGCTATTGATTATGTGCAAGATATTGGGCTTGATAATATTGCTAAGCACGAGGCAGAAATTGGCTCTTATGCAAATGAGCGCCTAAGAGAAATCAATTCACTAAAAATGATAGGTGATGCAAAAGGCAAGGGGGCTATATTCTCATTTGAAATTGAGGGCGCTCATGCGCATGATGTTTCAACTATTCTTGATAGATATGGAATTGCGGTGCGTGCTGGCACACATTGTGCTATGCCTTTGTTAAAAAGATTTGGGGTTAGCTCTACTCTTCGTGCATCTTTTGCACTATATAATGGCAAAGATGATGTTGATGCGCTTATTGACGGATTATTAAAAGCAAAAAGTTTTTTTGCATGAATGAGGTGATATAATGGATAGGCATAAAGATGCTGACGCAATGACAGATGAGTTAGGGCCAAATGAGGCTGAGCTAGTTAAGCCAATTTCTTCAGATATTCCGCCTGAGGAAATTGAGCGAATAACCAATGATGTCATAGCGGCGATTAAAACTATTTATGACCCTGAAATTCCAGTTGATATTTATGAATTGGGGCTTATTTATAAAATCGAACTTGAGAATGATAAAAGTTTAACTATTGATATGACGCTCACCGCTCCTGGTTGTCCTGTGGCTGGTGAAATGCCTATATGGGTAGAAAACGCTGTTGTTTCGGTTGAAGGCGTTATGAGCGCGAGCGTGAATATGGTTTTTGATCCGCCTTGGTCGGTTGATCGCATGAGTGAAGAAGCGCAAGTGGCGCTAAACCTATGGTAAAAAAATGGCACTTGAAATAATTACAGTTACTCAAAATGCAGCCAATCGCATTAAAGATATCATTAGTGCTGATGATGATGTTACGGGTGTGCGTGTTTCAATAAAAGATGCTGGCTGTGTTGGTGTTTCTTACGTGATTGATAAAGTGAAATCTC
Organism: Alphaproteobacteria bacterium; assembly: GCA_024280655.1. Taxonomy (GTDB): domain Bacteria; phylum Pseudomonadota; class Alphaproteobacteria; order Rhizobiales; family Devosiaceae; genus S141-66. The sequence continues at coordinate 11,870 of JAJRPR010000133.1, forward strand.
CAATAAAGGGCGATGATCATATTATCTCAAATGGGGTTGAAATATTTATTGACCCTAAAGCTACGCTTTATTTACTGGGTACTGCAATGGATTTTGAAACTACAAAAATGTCATCTGGATTTACTTTTAATAATCCAAATCAAACTGATAAATGTGGGTGTGGGCAAAGTGTGCAACTTAAAAAAGCAGATTTAGAGGAATTAGCTTTTTTAAATAGTAAATAGTAATTTAAGCAACTTTTGAATGTTCTTTTACTAACTCACTATCTTCACGAATAACTTTATTCCTGCCTGCATGTTTGGCCGCATATAGGCATTTATCCGCTCTTTCAACGATTGTTTCTATATCGTCACCTGCTCGATAAGTTGCAGTGCCACAAGATACGGTAATTCGCCCAAGATCTTCATTAGTCGAACGCTTGTGTAGCTTTCTATTCATAATAGATTTTCTAACTTTTTCTGCGATATTAGTTGCTTGATCTAAGTCTGCATTTGGCAAAATCAATGCAAATTCTTCACCGCCATAGCGTGCGGCTAAATCTTCTTCTCGTGTACCAGATTTCAAAGTAGCACCTACTAATCGTAGCACTTGATCTCCAGTTTGATGGCCCCAAGTGTCATTGAATTTCTTAAAATGATCAATATCTATCATAACTAAAGAAAACTCTTCTTTACTATCTTCAGCTAATTTTAGAGCGTTCTTTAAAAAACTATCAAATGATTTGCGGTTGTCAATATTTGTCAAAGGATCAAGTAAAGCATCTTGCCTAACTTCATCAACCTCGTCTTTTAATGAAGAAATATCGCTCTTTGCTGAAGCTAGTTCGTTCTCAAGTAACATATTTGCAGCTTGCACTTCTTTAGTCATATTAAGAAGTTTAACTGTCAGATTGTTAAGTGCTTCTTGATCATTATCTTCTTTAAGATCAGCAACTGTATCATCTAACATTTCAGTATAATTACTGTTGTTAGTTCGAGCTTTATCAATTGTATTATGTATATTAGAAATACTATCTAAAATTTCATCAGTGACTGAACTTAATCGGTCTTCTACTCCATTGGAGCTTAAAAATTCACTGTAAAGACCTTCAACAAACTGAATAGTTAGACTGTCACCAGCAGAAAGCTTATCATTTAGCTTATTGTTGAGGCCAATGTTAGTTCCGTTAGAATAAGTATAGAGTAAATCATAAAATTTAGGAAAAGCAGGTATTGAATTTTGCTTAAGAATTTTAAGCGCCTTGTTACAATATTTATCTATTAATTCTAAGTCATTATTAGCCATAAGGTGATTCCCATCCCCGAACCTAAGTTATAAGGCAAAATACTAGTTTAATGATACTAAGGAATACTTAAATTTTACGAGTTTAGATATTATTTTCGTTAAACTGTGCTTTTATTTGCATGAACGAAGTAAAAATGCAGGGGTGGGGCCAAAATTTCCAAATGCATTATGATTTGCACTGTGCTTTGCATTATTATTTGCATTATGACTTTGGGTGGTGTTTTGTTCAATAGCCTTATCTATATTTGATGTTTTGGTATTTGATTTCTTTTCTTGTCTATCTTCAGGTTTCTTGCCTTTGAAGCTTGTTTCCTTAGGCGATTTAATATTGTTTTGGGTAGTAGCTTCTTTTTTCTCGCTATTTATCCACTCGATTTTTTTGTTAATTAATTTTTCAATAGCTTCTAAATGCTTGTTATCCGCTGGTGCAATAAGCGTAATTGAATGACCTGACCTGCCAGCTCTTCCAGTTCTTCCAATGCGATGCACATAATCTTCTGGATGCGTTGGGATATCAAAATTAAATACATGACTTACATTTGGAATATCAAGCCCACGAGCCGCCACATCAGAAGCAATTAATAATTTAATCTTATCATTCTTAAAATCGCTAAGCGTTTGCATTCGTGATTTTTGATCCATATCACCATGCAACGCTCCAGCGTTAAATTTATGTCGAATTAGAGAACGAGTTAAAGTTGCGACATCACGTTTGCGGTTGCAAAAAATAATCGCATTAGTCAAATTTGTTGCAATATTAAGTTGCTCTCGTAATGCTTCTCTTTTTTGTGCAGGTTTTGCACCAGTTTTAAGGAGCTTTTGCTCTATTGTGCTGGCCGTTAAATTTTGCTCTGCAGTCTCAACTTCAATAGGATTTTTAAGAAAACGAGTGGTTAGTTTTCTAATTTCATCAGGCATTGTAGCAGAGAAGAATAGGGTCTGCCTACGGGGGGGTAAAAGAGTGCATATACGTTCAATATCAGGTATGAAACCCATATCAAGCATTCTATCAGCTTCATCAATTACCAAAATTTCAACGCCAGTTAACAGCAATTTCCCACGCTCAAAATGATCAAGCAATCTTCCCGGAGTAGCGATAAGAACATCAGCGCCTCTATCTAAGATTTTATTTTGATCTACAAAAGATACACCGCCAATTAAAAGCGCAACATTTAGCTTATGATTAATGCCGTATTTTTCAAAATTCTCATGAACTTGTGCTGCTAATTCTCGTGTTGGCTCTAAGATTAGAGTGCGTGGCATTCTGGCTCTCGCACGTCCCTTTTCTAACAATGTTAGCATGGGTAAAACAAAAGAGGCCGTTTTACCTGTACCAGTTTGCGCAATGCCAATTACATCTTGTTTGCCAAGCACCAAGGGAATGGCTTGCGCTTGAATATCTGTTGGAACTGTATAACCAGCATTTGTTACAGCTTGTGTAACTTTATCGCTAAGGCCAAGTTTTGTAAAATTATCGCTCAATATTGCTGCTCACTGATAAACCTAAAACATACCATTATGACTTTATTGCCATGAAAGATCGAACTTAAGAAGGTCGAATTAGTTGAATATTTGAGCGAAACATAGCGAAAGCGGGTTTTAAGTCAATTAGAATATGAATCTTTTGTTAACGCTTAATCATAATTAAGGCTGTCGTTACAAATTAATCACTGCCAAGACTTCTTTATCACCTTGCATTTCCCCTGCCATCTTGCGCCCTCCTGTCATCTTGAGCGAAGCGAAAGATCTTAAGATTCTTCGACTTCGTCTCAGAATGACAACATTTATTTGTTACTTGTTTTGTTATTTGGCAATGATTAATTTGTCACTATAGCCTAGCGTAAAAACGCATTAAACATCCAAATCAGTAGCAAATTGAGCGTTTTCTTGAATAAATTCAAAACGGGCTTCGGGCTTGTTACCCATTAGCCTATCAACACTAGTGGCGGTTGTAAGCTGGTCATCAACAATTTTAATTTGCAACATATTTCTAGTTTTTGGGTTCATGGTAGTTTCTTTTAGGTGCTTAAATGGCATTTCCCCTAAGCCCTTAAAGCGAGTTACTTCAATTTTTCCACGCCCGCTAAATTCATTTTCGACAAGTCTATCCTTATCATCATCATCCATTGCATAGAGCGTTTTTGCGCCTTGTGTAATGCGAAATAATGGCGGTAATCCTAGATATAAATGACCATTTTCAATTAGTTGCGGCATTTCCTTAAAGAAAAACGTCATAAGCAAAGCTGCGATATGAGCGCCATCAACATCGGCATCTGTCATGATGATAATTTTTTCATAGCGTAAATCATCATCATTATATCTATCTCTAATTCCCGAACCAAGCGCCTGAATAAGATCGCCAATTTGCTGATTAGCGTTTATTTTTTCTCTTGAAACACCAGCAACATTAAGAACCTTGCCCCTAAGCGGTAATACGGCTTGGTTTTTGCGATTGCGTGCCTGTTTAGCGCTACCGCCAGCACTATCACCTTCAACAATGAATAATTCAGCACCCTCAGCCCCAGATTGTGAGCAATCGGCGAGTTTTCCCGGAAGGCGTAATCTCTTTGTTGCGCTTTGGCGATCTATTTCTTTTTGTTTGCGTCGTCTTAGGCGTTCTTCTGCTCTATCTATTGCCCAATCGAGTAATTTATTTGCTTGATTGGGGGAGGCGGCTAGCCAATGGTCAAAACTATCTCTTATTGCGCCATCTACAATTTTTGTTGCCTCAAGGCTTGATAATTTATCCTTTGTTTGTCCAACAAATTCAGGTTCACGGATAAATAAGCTAAGCATGGCTGCACAATTTCCTAATACATCTTCTGAAGTTAGAGCCGATGCACGTTTATTATTGGTAAGTTCTGCGTAAGCTTTTAAGCCACGTAAAAGCGCTAGGCGCAACCCTGCTTCATGGGTTCCGCCATCTTGGGTTGGTACTGTGTTACAATAAGATGAGATAAAACTATCGCCAAGATGCCAAGCAACTGCCCATTCAACCGCTCCATGCTGTCCGGGTTTGCCAGCAATGCCAGAAAACATTTCATCGGTAATTCTTGGTGAGCCTTCAATCTTAGAGCTCATAAAATCTTTTAAGCCGCCGCTATATACAAACACCTCTTTTGTAGGCACTTTCTCTGTCGCAAGATTTTCATCACATGACCAACGAATTTCTATGCCGCCAAATAAATAGGCTTTAGCACGCGCCATCTTATATATACGTTCAGCTGAGAATTTTAACTTATTGCCAAAAATTTCAGGGTCGGGGTGAAAGCGAATTGTTGTGCCACGTTTATTATGCTCTTTACCAATTTCCTTTAATTCACCCGTTGCGTGCCCACGAGAATAGGTTTGGCGATATAGTATCTGATTGATTGTAACTTCAACAATTAAATCATCGGATAGCGCATTGACCACCGAAATACCAACACCATGTAGGCCGCCAGAAGTTTCATAAGCATCACTGTCAAACTTACCACCAGCATGAAGCGTGGTCATAATTATCTCTAATGCGGTTTTTTCTGGGAATTTGGGGTGTTTGCCAATCGGAATACCACGCCCATTATCGGTAACGCTCAAATACCCGTCTTCCCCTAAATGAACAAGGATACGAGTTGCATGTCCTGCAATCGCCTCATCCATTGAATTGTCTATAACTTCAGCAAATAGGTGGTGCATAGCATTTATATCAGTGCCACCAATATACATACCGGGACGGCGGCGAACTGGCTCAAGCCCTTCAAGCACCTCAATGTCGGCAGCGCTATATTCAGAACTAGCTTTTGGTTTTGATTTTTTATTATCTGTTTTGCCCGCTATTTTACTCTTAATAGGGGGGGGCGGAGTTTGCGCAAATAGGTCGTTCTCTTGTGACATTTGTTCTCTTTGTTATCTATCGAATCAGGTTTTTACATCTATTAGCATATTTAAGATTTTTGCTAGAAGTAGCAATTTATAAATCTAGAAAATTCTTTAACTCCTTTAATGATTTCACATAAGTTTTTTTACTTAAAAAGCCAAATTGGTTCAAAATCGGACAGGTTAAGAGGCAAAAACTGCCTATCTTTACTTTTGCTTTGCTTCTTCTAAGCACTTTTTTAAGCCAGTCCTGTTATCAATAGCACATAAGGGTTTTGTATGGAGTACCCATTATGCAGTCTGTTCACTCTAATAAGAGTAGCTTTATAGCTGAGCAGGATTTTGAAACGCACGGATGGCTTAAAGCTGGATTTTCTAGTTTTGCGTACCAGCTAAGCAATCTGTGTGTTTTTCGCCCTCTAGTAGTTTTTTTATTGGCATTATTGTTTTATTTTGCTTGAAATGAGCTTTATTTAACTTGTTTTCCTAAACGTTTGCTTGCTTTCATAATTATTATGAATTATTATGCACGTGCAATATAAGGAGTAAGATTAATGCCTACAGAGCGTTTAACAGTTTCATTAGCACCAGAACTGCGTCATTGGATTGATGATGCGATTAAATCTGGTGGATATTCCAGCGCCAGTGATTTTGTCGCAACACTTGTGCGAAATCATAGACGAAGCGAACAATTAGACAATCTTCTCTTAGCCGGACTTGCAAGTGAAGTGCCTGTTATTCCAGACGATAAATATTGGGAAGATAAAAAAGCCGCTCTTAAAAGAACTGCCAGCAAGTGAAGAAATATCACTATCGAATTATCAAACAGGCTGAAAAAGACCTAGCTACACATGCACAATATATCGCGCATGATGATGTTAACGCCGCTATTAAATTTTATGATTTAGCACGGCAAACCTATGAAATGCTAAGCGAATTACCACATGTCGGCGCAATCCATCACACCAGTAAAACAGAACTAATGGGAATAAGATATATGCCCATAAAACAATTTTCTAATTATCTGGTTTTTTATAGGCAAACTGATGATGGAATAGATATTATCAGAGTTCTGCATGTGAGAGCGGATAAAGATGGCTGGCTTTAGTTTTGTAGCTCATATTGAGGGGTGTTCTGATTTTCTAAGTAAAATCTATAATTATGAACCAGTATAAGGATTGCTCCGACTTGCATTGAGCAAATGAATTGGGTTATGTTTGAAAAGAGCGCCGTGTTATTGGGAATGAAATGCCGAAAAAAATTGTTACTATTGGTTTTGAACTTGCTGATGAGAATATTGAGCAAATAAAATTTTCATCTAAGTCATCATTGATGGATTGGGATATTGTTCTTTTTAAGCCAAATATTAGTGATTATATTCATAATGGATATGGTGGAGATAATTACCAAGGAAAACCCTGTCTGGGCGATGATTTATCGTTTAGACTTAAGGAATCTTGTGAGCATTGGCGTCGAGAAATTAAGGAAGCTGTAGAAAGTGGTAAAACAATTTTCGTTTTTCTAAATAAGCTAGAGAGTGTTTATGTTGCTACTGGTGAAATGAGGACATCAGGTACAGGGCGCAATCAAAAGGAAACAAGAATAGTCACAGAATATTCTAATTATTCGTCCCTTCCTTTACCTGCTAAATATGTGGTATCAGAAGGACGAAAAATGAACTTGAATCATATTTACAAAGATATTTTACATGATTATTGGGAGGTCTTTGAAGAAAAATCTTTTTATAATGTGTATTTTCCTGAAAACCTTTCAGGAGCAAGCATAATAACTAAAACTGGGAATAAAGCTGTATCGCTAGTGCTGAGAGGTGAAAATTCTAATGGTGCATTAATGTTACTTCCAGATATAGAATTTGAGGATAATTCTTTTTTTGAATCCAATGAAAGTGAGGAGATTTTTTTCTCCAAAGAAGGGCAGAATTTCTCATCAAGTTTGATTAGTGCAATCGTAGATATTGATAAAAAACTTAGGTCAGCAGGTGAACTTACAGAGATGCCAGATTGGGCAAAGGCTGATGAGTTTATATTAGAGAAAGAGCGTAAACTTCAACATAAACTTCTAGTCGTAGAAACATCAGTTGAAAAAGCACAAAAAGAAAAAGAAAAAGTAATAAATGAATTATCAGAATCTAGGAAACTAAGAGCTCTACTTTATGAGACAGGAAAGCCGCTTGAGGCAGCTGTTTTGTTAGCTTTGGAAACACTCGGGTTTTCTGTAAAGCAGGTTCATAATAACAATTCAGAATTCGATGTTGTTGTTGAAAGCAACGAAGGGCGATTGATAGGAGAGGTTGAAGGTAAAGATAATAAAGCCATAAACATTACTAAACTTAGGCAACTTTCATTGAATATCCATGAAGACCTTGATCAAGAAGATGTAAAAAGTCCTGCCAAAGGGATATTGTTTGGAAACGGGTATCGTTTGAAAAAACTTGAAGATCGAAAAGAGCTATTTACTAAAAAATGCATCACTTCTGCTGAGACTACTTCGATAGGTTTATTAGCAACTTCCGATTTATATGTAATGGCAAAGCATTTTGTAGATTATCCTGATAATAAATTTGCAAAAGAATGTAGAGAACTATTGATAAACAAAGTAGGTATTATTATCCCTCCAATTTTGCCACCACAAGATATAATGGTGAAAACAGAAGATAAGAGCGATGAGAAATAATTATTTCTTGAAATACACGCTTGATTAGTGAACTAGTTTATTCTTCCTCAAAAAAGAGGCCTCCGATAAGAAGCCCCTTAATATTTTTAGCGATGGTTCTCAAAACTAACCAGAATAATACATCTCAAACTCAATCGGGTGAGGGGTATGCTCAAAGCGGATAACTTCTTCCATTTTAAGTTCGATATAGGCGTTAATCTGATCGTCATCGAACACCCCACCAGCTTTTAGGAAATCTCTATCTTTATCCAAGGCATCAAGTGCTTCACGGAGCGAGCCAGCAACTGTTGGAATGCCTTTGAGCTCTTCTGGTGGAAGTTCATAAAGATCTTTATCCATTGGCTCACCGGGGTGAATTTTGTTTTTAATGCCGTCAAGGCCTGCCATAAGTAGGCAAGAAAATGCCAAATATGGGTTTGCCAATGGATCAGGGAAACGAACCTCA
>JAJRPR010000134.1 GCA_024280655.1 Alphaproteobacteria bacterium
AGCCACAAAGTGGCTCTGGACATATAATAACGACAGGCCTAACATGGCTATCGGCGGCATAACGCCAAAACAAAAGCTAGCCATAATGGCTACTTAAAACACTCTACTTATAAACGCCCCTAAATATGGGGGTATTACCACTTATTTAGACAACTAGAAGATAATCAAAGAAATCAAGAAGTAACACGCAATAATCTTAGGCAAGCCCGTGATAAACATTCAACATTAACATCAGAGCTTTTAGAACTTCAAAAAAACCTGATTGTTTCTACTCCGACTTTGCTAATATCTGGAGGTAACGCAGCGGCGGCTGGTACGCTTGATAATAATATTTCAATTCGTATTGCTTATCTTGAATCTGAGATAAGAGAGATGTTGCCAAAAATAACAGAGCTTGAATTTTTACTTGAGAAATATAAAGATGATCAATCTAGACTAGAAAGTGATATTCGAACAAATGCAGCGCAAATGGATGGTTTAGGTTGCGTAAGCGGTTAAAAAATCTGGCTCAATTTATTTGAGCCAGATAAATATTTTCAATAAAATTGTGCTTTTGATTAAAAGCGTAAAGCCTTTGCGATAATCACACCTTCAAGCTGTTTTACTTTTACAATTTGCTCCTTACTCATATCCGCATCAACAGAAATAAGCGAAATTGCGTCACTGCCTTCTTCTTTGCGACCAAGACTAAATGAGGCAATATTTACGTCTAAATCGCCTAAAAGCGAGCCTAAGCGACCGATAAAACCCGGCCTGTCGACATTGGTAATATAGAGCATATTTTTTGTGAGTTCTGCTTCCATATTGATGCCCTTAACCTGAATGATACGAGCCTTTCCGCCTGCAAAAACAGTCCCTGCAACAGAGCGCTCTTGTGTTTCAGAAGTGATTGTCAGGCGGATATAATTTTCATAAGCGCCTTGTTGCTCACGATTTACTACTTCAATATTTATGCCTCTATCTTTTGCCAAAGCTGGGGCCGAAACCATGTTCACATCACCAAGCAAAGGTTTAAGCACACCAGTGATTGCCGCCGCTGTCATTGGCTTGGTATTGAGCGAGGAAACATCGCCCTCATATTCTATGCGAATACCAGAAATGGCTGTTTCAGTTAATTGGCCTGCAAATGAGCCAAGCATTTCGCTTAGATTAACAAATGGCGTTAAGCGGGGTGCTTCTTCTGCTGATATTGAGGGGACATTAAGCGCATGGGTTATTTCACCGCTCATTAAATATGCTGAAATTTGTTGTGCTACTTGTATGGCTACATTTTCTTGTGCTTCTGATGTTGAGGCACCAAGATGTGGGGTGCAAATTACATTTGGAGCGTTAAAAATTGGGTGTTCTTTTGCAGGTTCGGTTGCATAAACATCTAGTGCCGCACCTGCCACTTTGCCGCTTTCAAGTGCATCTTTTAGAGCTTCCTCATCAATCAGACCGCCACGAGCGCAATTTACAATTCTTACGCCACCTTTCATTTTAGCAATGGCTTCTCTTGAAATAATATTACGCGTAGCATCAAGCAAAGGCGTGTGTAGTGAGATGAAATCTGCACGAGCTAATAAATCATCAAGCTCTACTTTTTCAACGCCAATATCTTCTGCTCTTTCAGGGGTTAAAAACGGATCAAAAGCGATTACCTTCATTTTTAGACCCTGCGCTCTATCGGCAACGATTGAGCCAATATTTCCAGCACCAATTAGCCCTAGAGTTTTGGCGGTAACTTCAACGCCCATAAAGCGAGATTTTTCCCATTTTGAAGCACGAGTTGAAGTATCAGCTTCAGGGATTTGGCGAGCAAGCGCTAACATAAGAGAAATTGCATGTTCGGCGGTGGTGATTGAATTGCCAAAAGGCGTGTTCATTACGATAGCGCCTTTGGCCGTTGCGGCAGGAATATCAATATTATCAACACCAATGCCAGCACGTCCAATAACTTTTAGCTTGGTTGCCGCTTTTAGAATTTTTGCTGTTACTTTGGTTGCAGAGCGGATTGCTAAACCGTCATAATCACCAATAATCTGATGTAATTTTTCTTTGTCTTTGCCTACATCAGGCAAATAATCTACTTCAACGCCATTTTGTTTAAAGATTTCAACGGCGGTTGGGCTTAATTTATCAGATACGAGTACTTTAGGCATTTTTGCCTCCTATTTTGAAAATTTGAATGAGAGAGGTTGGCACTTTGCCAACCAAAATTTGTAAGAATTAAAGTGCTGATTTTTCAACTTCAAAAGCCCAATTAAGCCATGGAGTTAACTTTTCAAGATCGCTTACTTCAATGGTTGAGCCAGCCCAAATTCTAAAGCCCGATGGCGCATCACGATAAGCGCCAATGTCATAGGCGACATTCTCAGCGTCAAGACGTGCTACCATGCGCTTGGCAAATGCTGCTTGCTCATTAGCACTTAACGAGCTAACTTTTTCATCAGTAATGATAAGACAAACCGAAGTGTTTGACCGCTGTTCAGGATTTTTTGCCAAAAATTCAACCCAAGAAGTTTTTTCAACCCAAGTATTTATGGCAGCAAAATTATCGTTCGCTCGCTTTTGCATTCCTTCAAGGCCGCCAATAGATAGTCCCCATTGCATCGCATCAATAGCGTCTTCAATGCATAACATTGAAACGGTGTTGATAGTTGCTGCGGCGAAAATTCCTGAAATTAACTTGTTGCCTTTTGTAAGACGAAAGATTTTTGGTAATGGACGATCTGGTGTGTAGCTTTCAAGTCGCTGAACTGCACGAGGTGAAAGAATTATTATGCCGTGTTGCGCTTCACCTCCAAGCACTTTTTGCCAAGAAAATGTTGTTACATCAAGTTTGCTAAAATCAATATCTTGCGCAAATACCGCAGAAGTTGCATCGCATATTGTTAAGCCAGTGCGATTTGCATCAATCCAAGTGCCGTTCGGGACACGAACGCCAGAAGTTGTGCCATTCCAAGTAAATACCACATCATTGTTGAAATTGACTTTTGTTAGATCTGGCAATTCGCCATAGGGTGCTTCAATGCGATTAACATTTTCAAGCCTAAGTTGTTTTATTACGTCAGTAACCCAGCCAGAGCCAAAGCTCTCCCATGCCAGCATATCAACGCCTCTTTCGCCAAGTAATGACCAAAGCGCCATTTCCATTGCGCCAGTATCAGAGGCTGGCACGATGCCAATCAGATAATCGCTTGGTACTTGCAAAAGTTCTCTTGTGAGGTCAATGGTTTTTTGAATACGTGCTTTGGCAGGTTTGGCACGGTGCGAGCGGCCAACAAGTGCGCCAGCTAATATGTCAGTGCTCCAGCCCGGACGCTTGGAGCAAGGGCCTGAAGAAAAATTGGGATTGTTGGGAATTGTAGTCGGTTTTACGGCATTAGCCGCATTAGTCTTTTGATCAATCATGATCTATCCTCTCAGATAGTGAGCCCCTCGTTGGGGAGGGGTGGCCCACTGAGGCAGTTACACTCTCTAAAAATAAAAATCAAGGAAAAATTTTAAGGGGAGGAGGGGCATATTTATTCTATATTGTATAGAACCAATTTAGGTTAATCTTAGTTGCTTTTCTTATTATGCCTCCCTATCACTATATCGATATATCATGTTGATAGGTTAAAACTAAATTTATGAAAAATATAATTCTTTGGATATTATTGGCGCTTATTTGGAGTTCCTCATTTTTAGCAATTAAATTAGGGGTGAAGGATATTCCTCCTTTTACCTTAGTTGCTATTCGTATGATAATTAGCACGTTTATTATCGTATCTATTTTACGGATTAAATCACTAAAACTACCAAGAGATATGCGTTCGTGGGTCATAATGATTATTATTGGGCTTAGCGGAAGCATTATCCCCTTTGTGCTTATTTCTTATGGAGAGATTTATGTTGAAAGCGGGCTTGCCGCTTTATTGATGGGAATTACGCCAATTATTACAGTATTATTTGCTCCAATGGTGCATAAAGATGAAACACTAACCCTAAAAGCAATATTTGGTACTTTCATCGGAATACTGGGGCTTTTAGTGTTGATAACACCTAGTGCATTAACTCAAATTGGGGCGCACTTCTTGGGTCAATTAGCTATTTTATTGGCAGCTTTATTGTACGCTTTTTCAACATTATTTGTGCGTAAATATGCCAGATTACCTGTTTTGGTAATCAGTGCAGGATCAATGATATCAGGAACAATATTAATTGTAATTCTTGCACTTATCATTGATAATCCGTTTGCTATGGCAATGCCAAGTAACTCTTCAATCATGGCGGTAATTTATCTTGGTATTTTCCCTACAGCTATTGCGACTTTGATATATTTTTATCTTATACCAAGAGTTGGTGCGGCACGCATATCTATGATAAATTTTGTTGTGCCTGTAGTTGGTGTGATTTTAGGATCTCTATTCCTTAATGAAAAATTCTCGCTTAATGTATTTATTGCATTATTGATGATTATCTTTGCTGTCTATTTGGTTGCTAAAAAACCTAAGAAACGATTTCAAAACACTAGTGATAAATAAAATGGATTGCATAGAGATGCGTTTTGCAATAAAGCTCTAGTCATTAGAGCTTTGAGGGGATTTTATGTATTTAATTGGTGAATTATCAAAACAAACTGGGGTGAAAATTCCTACTATTCGTTATTATGAGGAAATGGGGTTAATTGAAAAGCCTCATCGTACTAGTGGTAATCAGCGCCAATATGAAAGAGAGGGTTTGGAGCGCTTGTCTTTTATTAAACATGCTCGTGATCTTGGGCTGTCGATTGAGGATATTCGTGAATTAGTCGATTTAAGCTCATCGCCAGAAAAATCTTGTAAACAGGCGCAT
>JAJRPR010000135.1 GCA_024280655.1 Alphaproteobacteria bacterium
CGCTCAATGCTTTCACGGAACCCTTCGGGGTGTTCAATCAGCGTGGTAATATCACGAAACATAATTCCCTTTTTTGGGTAATCGGGAATTGTTCTAATTAATGCCTTTAGGTCAATGCTCATTATAATCTCCAAAATTTCATAAAAAAAGGCTCACATATGAGCCTTTTATATTATTTTATCTCATCACTTCATAAGATTAATGTTTTACGCCAGCCCAAATTCTGCGCTTAACTAAATACATTAGCAAGGCAAAAACAGATAGGAATATCAAAACATTAAGCCCAATAGTTTTACGAGAAACTAGATGCGGATCTGCCATCCAATACATAAAGGCTGATACGTCTTTTGCATATTGCTCAACTGTTAGCGGAACAGTGCTATCATCATACTCAACCAATTCATCCATTAGTGGAGACATCATAGCTGTCCCAGCCCCAAGAAACGCATTATATTGTTGAACATCACCAATCTCTACACCATATGGCGGCTCATCTTCATAAGTGACCAAAAGATTATAAATATAATCTGCACCACCCTCTTGATATGCTCTTGCCATATCGTAAAAATTCAAAGGGAATTTTCTAGGAATATAACGAGCTTTTGCCAAAACTGAGAAATCAGGTGGCAAAGCACCGTTATTTGCTTCACGAGTTTCTCGTTCGGTTGCGTAGGGAGAAGGCCAAAGGTCTGCTAATATTGCAGGTCTTTCACCTTCCTCAAGTTCAGGATCAATAATATAATATTCAGAAGCTAATTGCTTAATCTGACTTTCAGCAAATTCAGGGCCGCCAGCCTCAGTAAGGTTTCTAAATGCTATTAAATTTGCACCATGACAGGTTGAGCAAACTTCTTGGAACACCTGAAAACCACGCTGTAGCTGATTTGTGTCATAAGTTCCAAATATGCCAGCAAAACTCCATTTTTGCAACTCAGCTGGTACTCCAGACGGAGCGGCCATAGCAGGCATTGGAATTGCTAAAATTACACTCAAAGCAAGTGCTGAAAAAATATTTCTCATTTTACTTACCTCCTTTTCCCTGTATTTCTGAATTTCCGTTCCCCTGTATTTTTGCTTGTTTTAGTGCTTTTGCTTCATATTTATCCAAAATACTTTGAGAGATAGAATTTGGCAAAGGTTTTGGAGTTTCAATGCGTGCTAATATTGGCAAAATAATCAAGAAATAACCAAAATAATATGCCGTCCCAACCTTTGATAATATCACATATATACCCTCTGCAGCTTGCGCTCCAAGATACATAAGCATCATGAAATTTAGCACGAATAACCAGAAAAAAGGTTTGAACATTGGACGGAAATTACCAGAGCGAGTTTTTGATTTATCAAGCCAAGGTAAAACCATCAATATTAAGATTGAGCCAAACATCACTATTACGCCGCCAAGTTTAGCGTTGATAAAGAACAGGTCAAAATCAACCGCACGAAGCATTGCGTAAAATGGCAATAAATACCATTCAGGAACAATTTTAGCAGGTGTTATAAATGGATTTGCACGAATATAATTATCGGCATGCCCTAATATATCTGGTGCAAAAAACACAAACCATGCAAATGGGATAAAGAACACCACAATTACAAACAAGTCTTTCATTGTGTAATAGGGATGAAAGGGAACTGTATCCGCTTTTGATTTTACTTCAACACCAGTCGGGTTACCATTTCCGGGAACATGAAGCGCCCAAATATGAAGTGCAACAACCGCTGCAATAATGAATGGCAATAAATAATGCAGTGAGAAGAAGCGATTTAATGTTGGATTATCAACAACAAACCCGCCACGAAGAAATTCCAAAATTGGAGTTCCGACCAAAGGAATAGCCGAGAAAACATTAGTAATAACCGTTGCACCCCAATAGCTCATTTGACCCCATGGTAAAACATAACCCATGAAAGAAGTTGCCATCATAAGCAAGAATATTATCACACCCAAAATCCACAATATTTCACGCGGTGCTTTGTATGATCCATAATAAAGCCCACGAAACATGTGGATATAGACGGCAAAGAAGAACATCGAAGCACCAACTGCGTGCGTTGCTTGAATGATACGACCATAATTTACGTTGCGGCGAATATGTTCAACTGAATCAAACGCCATTTCAATATTTGGCACATAATTCATTGCCAAAACAATGCCAGTTATAATTTGCATCACTAACATAATTGCTAGTACAGCACCAAAAGTCCACCAATAATTGATGTTTTTTGGCGTAGGAAAATCCATTAAATGTTCTTTTGAGAACCTAATAAGCGGAAGTCGCTCGTCAAACCATTTCTCAACAGGGTTAGTAGGATTATAATTAGAGTGTGAAGACATTAGTTTCCCCTTAACCTATTTTAACGAGCGTATCGCTCATAAACTCATATGGCGGCAACACAAGATTTTTTGGTGCTGGGCCTTTGCGAATACGCCCTGCACTATCATAGTGAGAACCATGACACGGACAGAACCAACCATTAAATTCACCTTTTGGCTCACTTGGTTTTTGTCCCTGTGGTACACAACCAAGATGGGTGCAAATGCCAATCTGAATTAGCCATTGCTCATAACCAGCTGTAACTCGCTCAGCATCAGTTGCTGGATCAATCATATCCTCAAGCGGAACAGCTTTTGCATCAGCTATTTCTTTTGGCGTGCGATGACGAACAAAAATTGGTTGTCCACGCCACTTAAAAGTAACTGATTGTCCAAGTTCTATTGATGAAATATCAGCTTCGATTGAGGCAAGAGCTTTTACTGTTGCATCGGGGTTCATTTGGTCAATTAGCGGCCAGACAGCGGCGGCTGCTCCAACTGCGCCAACAGCTGCGGTTGTGACATATAAAAAGTCCCGCCTGTTTGGATCATTTTTAACATTTGTAGCCAAGGTCGTGTTCCTCGTTTAGGTTGTTACCGACTAGCCTAGTTTTAGGCAATCTTATTTATAGTGCACGAATCGAACTTGCGTCCAAAAAATTGGTGCGCTAATTGTTTTTCTTTTTACACCCAAATAAGCTCTTGTCCAGATAAAATCACTCAACTACATAGTTGAAGATGAAAAAAACGGGAAAAATTATAAATGAGCATTTCTATAGCTTTGTTTCAACCAGAAATAGCACAAAATACTGGTTCGCTAATACGTTTAACTACCTGCCTTGCAACAAAACTCCATATTATTCACCCAACTGGCTTTGAATTTAGCGACAAAGGGCTAAAACGTGCGGGGCTAGATTATATAGTTAAGCAAAATATTATAGAGCATGATAGTTTTGAAGAGTTTGAAAAATGGCGAAAGCAGCAAAACAAGAGACTTATTTTACTTACGACCAAAGCTAAACAGTCACCCTATGAAATTAGTTTTAAGAAAAATGATATAATATTATTGGGACGAGAAAGTTCTGGTGTGCCTGATTATGTTGCGCAAAAGGCAGATATAAAAACCCGTATTCCAATGGCAAAGCAAATGCGATCGCTTAATGTTGCTATTACTGGCGCTTTGGTGTTGGCCGAGGCTATGCGCCAGACAGGCGGATTTTTAGATCTTACTTAGCAAGTTACTTTTGCTTAGTTTGAAATCGCTCTTTATCCACTCGCTTTCAAGTCTTGCCAAAATTTCTCCAAGCTTAGCACCAGATTTAATTCCTGCGCCAATTAAATCTTTTCCCCCTATCGGAAATGGTGGTACTTTTATTGCACTTAAACGCCGAACTGTTTCTAATAATTTCTTGTGCTCCCAGTGATAAATAGCACCAGCCAATGGCGCAATATCAACAATAATATCTTTATAATGATATGCCGCCTCATTTATCTTATTTTCATGTAATAATTTTGCGCCATTCAGTAGATTAACCGCCTCTTTTATTTGTGCATTAGAAAGACGCCATAGTTTTTGTAATTTAGCTTTTTCATATTGCCCTAAAATAATGGCTAATCTTGCTTCAAATGCTGGATTATCTGCAAAGTCCTCATATAAAAAAAGCTGTTCAAGCACCCTTGTATTTAATGATAAAACTCCAATTTCGCTCATCAAAGTGAGGCTCTTGGCAATATATTTAAGGCTCAACATACGCACCATTTCAACGCCTATGCGCTCAGCTGAAATATTGCCCAAATCATTGGCAGCTCTTTCACATGC
This sequence comes from Alphaproteobacteria bacterium, assembly GCA_024280655.1. GTDB lineage: Bacteria > Pseudomonadota > Alphaproteobacteria > Rhizobiales > Devosiaceae > S141-66. Next base: position 4,137 of record JAJRPR010000135.1, read on the forward strand.
TTTTAAGCCTACCTCGTCTAATTTTTGCATAGCGTGTGAGGCTGAAAAGCGAAAAAACCTAAAAACTCGGAGCCTATCTTCTTTAAGACGATCATCTGCATTACCAATAAATTTTACCTTACCAGCAAGGCAATCCTTTAGGCCAGATAGGGGATCAAATAGTTCTCCATTATAATCAACATATAGGGCATTAATAGTGAAATCTCTCCTGTTTGCATCTTTTATCCAATCGCTGCCAAATTGCACTTTGGCATGCCTACCATCCGTTTCTATATCTTGGCGCAAAGTGGTGATTTCAAAGATTTTTTTGCCTATTCGTAACGTAATCGTGCCATGTTCAATGCCAGTTGGATAATAAGCAATATTTGCTTTTTTTGCTCGCTCAATCACTTCTTGCGGCAAAAATTCTGTTGCAAAATCAATATCAGTTTTTGCACCATTTCGCCCAATTAAACTATCACGCACAATACCGCCAACTGCTTTTGTGCGCCCTTGTTCGCTATCAAGCAAATGAAATATTTCTTGTGTCGCTTCATCTTGCAACCAAGCAGTGTCTTTTAAGTTTTTAAGTGCCTGCTCTTTAGCTATCATTGCCCATATCCTTAAGAGCCAAATCCCAAAGATGGCGAGTAAGGTGCGCTGTTATGCCCCATATTATCTTTTTTTCAAATTCTATTTTCCATGTTTTTTGCTGCCTATTTGCAAACCAAACATCGAACGATTGATAAGAAGTAGCACGCATTAAAAAATCTAGTGGCACCTCAAAAAATGAAGCTACCTCTTGCTCATTAGCAATGAACGGCGCTGAGGGACGCACAATGCCAACAACTGGAGTTATAAGGTAATTTGTGCCCGTAAACATTGTGTCCATATAGCCTAAAATTTCAACATCTTGCGGTTTTATCGCTAATTCTTCTTCTGCCTCACGAATGGCCGCCGCGGCTGCATCCTTATCGCTAACATCTATTTTTCCACCCGGAAAGGCAATTTGCCCTGAATGGGAGCGTAGGTTTTTTGATCGTTCAGTATAAAGCACGCTATAATGATTTTCTCGTCTAACGAGAGCAATAAGCACTGCCGCTGGTACAGCAGAAGTAGTTTGTGGCACTTCAGGATAAAGATCAGGTTTAAGATTTGTTGCATCGCTTAAGTTTTGTGGCTCACAAAGCAAACACCTTTTAATTCCAATAATATTCTTATCTAATTCAATCAAATCTCACCTATATATGCTTCTAGCTCTCCTCTTAGACTATCCAATTTAATATCAGACTTGCAACTTATTAAAATTCTATTTTGATCTACAAAACTTGGAAATATGATAGAATAGGGTTTAACTGCTTCAAATCCCATAGTGCCGTAATAGGGCAAATCCCCAACTAACAAGGTAAATTCACCTGCTTTTTTTAAGGCATTGCTTGTTGCCTGCAATACTAATTTGCCCCCAATGCCTATTGAGCGATATTGATTATCAGTAACCAGCGGCCCTAATAAATAGCCATTTATTTTAGCGATGGAAATAGGGGTCATGCTAACCGAGCCAACTCGCTTGCTCCCTATCATAGCAATTAACCCCAAACCATCATCTGCTGAAAATTTCTCACGCACCCTATAAGCCGCACGAGCAAAACGCCCCGGACCAAAGGCTTTGGCTTGTAATTTTTCAACAAAATCAAAATCAGTTTTTTGATAGGAACGAATGGAAATGTTAGAGCCGATATTATCGGGTATATTTGTTTCATTAGTCATGATTAAATCCAAAAAAGACGAAGAAAATTAGCGCAAAGAAATCACACTATTTTCGTCGGATATTTTGTAATAATCTAATCATGTTGTTCTCCTAATAAGTGCTATAACATTACAATAAATATTCGTCTAGAGTATGATTGCTATTTTTACCATTTATCGCTTATTGGCTCATTGTTAAATATTTCAGCTACTCTATTTTTTGC
>JAJRPR010000136.1 GCA_024280655.1 Alphaproteobacteria bacterium
ACAGGAAAACCCGGAATATCATAAATTGGCTTTTCAGGATAAAGCTCGGCGCACTGCCCACCGGGGCGATCAAGAATATCAATTAGATGGCATTTTAGGTCTAACAAACCAAGTTCAAACACCGCAAACAGCCCAACAGGCCCTGCACCAATAATTATCACATCGGTAGAAATTTCAGATTTACTCATTTTTTTATTTCTCATCTTTATCTTTAGTTTGCATAAGTACATAAGCGCCAATCATGCCAGCAAGCCCACCCAGCCATAGATTACTGATCTCAATTTGCAACATATCTATAATATATTGCCCAACAATCATTACTACGATAACCGCTAGAGCGCCAAAGCCGATTGATTTTAATGAATAGAGCATTCTCTTTTCCTTAGATTTATAGAACAACAAAGTACCATTTAATATATATGATAAATGCAATAGTCCTATTTAGAGAAAAAACCAATATGTAATGTTAGAATTTTTTCTCTAAAATATTACTCCTGTTAGATTTTTATTTTGGAAAAATTGCTTTTATGGCATATCAACATAATAATTTCGATTCTAATTGAAAAACCTCTTATGAAGCAGCAACAAAGCATAATTGTAAAATATATTCCAATTACATTTATTTTACTTTGGGCAACAGGTTTTCTTGGCGCACGTTATGCCATGCCCTATGCCGAGCCGTTTGCTTTTTTAACCGTTCGCTTTGCTGTAACTCTTCTAATACTTGGTGGCGCAGCTTTTTTTCTAAAAGTAAAATTCCCAAAAGGAAAAGCGCTTATTTATGCCCTAATAACTGGAGCATTAATTCATACAATTTACCTAGGGTCAGTTTTTTGGTCAATTAAGCAAGGATTTCCAGTTGGATTTGTGGGTATTATTATAGGCTTGCAACCAATAATTACCGCCCTTTTAGCAATGCAAATCATCAAAGATAAAATTACTAAAACTCAGATTTTAGGATTAATTATTGGATTTTTTGGCGTTGGCTTGGTGCTTTTACCTAATGGCTTCAGTAATTTTGACAAGGCTAACTTATTATTCGCTTTTGTAGTATTATTAGGCATTGTAGTTTTTAGCCTTGGTACAGTTTTACAAAAGAAATATAGCAATGAAAAAACCCTACTTGGTACTATTATTGCACAATATGTTGGCGCTTTAGCGCTCTCCTTGCCATTAGCGCTAATGTTTGAAACATTTACATTTGAGTGGAATAGCCAGCTAATATTTGCATTTATCTGGCTAGTGCTAGTCCTATCTATTGGGGCAATAATACTGCTTATGATTATGATAAAAGCAGGCGAAGCAACCAAAACCGCCACTTATTTTTATCTAGTTCCAGTAATAACTGCAATTACCGCCTATTTTCTCTTTGGCGAAACTCTAAATACAATTCAAATTTTTGGCATGATAATAACCAGCGCTGGCGTAATGCTAGCAACAATATTTTCAACAGGCTTTAAAAGAAAAAACTAACCCTGCCGCTCTGGCACATGCACAATAATACCATCAAGCTCGTCTGATACTTTCACCTGACACGAAAGCCGGCTTTCATCACGCACATCAGAGGCAAAATCAAGCATATCCTCTTCGCAAACAGAAGTCTCTCCTGCTTTTGCAAGCCAATCCTTATCAATATAAACGTGACAAGTTGCGCAAGTGCAAGCACCACCACATTCGCCAATAATCCCAGCAATATCGTTTTTAATAGCAACTTCCATAATAGTTGCACCATTTTCAGCGCTCACTTCTTGACGCTCGCCATTTGCGCTTACAAATATAATTTTACTCATATAGATTAATCCTAATTCTGAATTTCAACTTATATAAAGCGAACAAATAAATAGTGCAACTATTCTAATTAAACTATTAGTCAGATATAATTTTAGCAATAAAGCGTCGGGCTTCTTCAACTGCAAAACCAATATCTGCTAGTATTTGCGCTTCAACATAGCCGTTTTTTCGTAAACCCTCTTCAGCCAACACAATATTTTTAACTATTGCTTTTGCGCCAACTCCAGCAGCCGCCCCTTTAAGCGAATGAAGGTGCAATTTAAGCGCTTTATCATTATCATCATTTTCACTCAGGATAATTTTAAGACTAGAACTTGCAGTTTGGTCAAATAATTTGAGAATTTCAACCTCAAGCTTAGGGTCGCCCATAGTTTGAGCGCATAAAAAAACTAGGTCGATAATACGATTTTCATAAATAGCATTATTTGTTTGAAGATTGGATTTTTTGAGTGAGGAGGTCATTATTTTTCTAACCCTTTTACTAGATACAAACTTGGGCATTTACCTTGGGCACATACTTTATTCACAGCTTATCACACTAAGGTGAACATCAGATTAAGTAAAAAACCATATATTTTTCAGAAGAACAGTTGCAAAATGTTAGTTTTTTGACTATGTTTTTTTCATCGTTAACCATTTATTAATAAAATTTTCTGTTTTCATACAGATTGATTATAAATGATACATATACCAGCGCACGGCGGCGGGGGTTGTGAAATGAGCAAAAAGTCACTTGTTTCTTTCATTTGGGGCATTAGCATCTAGTGATGACTAGTCTTTTCAACTCGTTTCGCTTAAGTTTAACAAGTAAATTAAGGCAAGAGTTGTAAAGAGTATGGCCAAACACACTAACACCCAAGCAAAAGCAACAATTTCATCTAGCGATCCCGCTTCTTTGGCATTTTCTGCTGTTGAGAATGCCCTTAAGGGTTCAGTTCTTAATGATGATGTGAAAAACCCAAAAAAAGGCTCTACTCAATCTAAAGAGCAATCTCCAAGAGAACGCAAGCGCGCCGCAAGGAAAATTGCCTCAAGAGCCGCATCAGCGGCCAATGATGATCGCCTTACTTCCAATCCTGCCCTTTATTCTAAAGCAAAAACCCGCTCTTCTGCTGCTTCAATTTGGATAGCCGCTTTATTATCTGTTTTTTGGCTAGTCGCTATGGGCTTTATTGGTTGGATAAATTGGGGCGAACAACTTACAAATAACGGACAAATAATAAACCTACTTAGCACAATAGAATTTGCAGGGTATTTAGCGATAACTATTTTACCAGTACTTAGTTTCTTTGCGATTGCTATATTACTACGCCGTGCAAAAGATTTGCGTCTCGCTGCAAATTCTATGACACAGGCCGCTATTCGCCTAACCGAGCCAGAAGCAACAGCCGCTGATAAAATTGCAACCGTAAGCCAAGCGGTTCGCCGTGAAGTAAATGCGCTTGGTGATGGTCTTGAGCGTGCTATTTCAAGAGCTGGTGAACTTGAAGTGATGGTTCATAACGAAGTAACTTCGCTAGAAAACACTTATTCAAACAACGAAACACGTATGCATACTCTAATACAAGAGCTTGCAAGCCAGCGTGATGCAATAGTTACAAATTCTGATCGTGTTCGTGATGCAATTACAGATGCTCACACAATGATGTTAGAAGATATTGACAAAGCAGGGAACTCTCTTGCCGCTTCAATAATTCAAAGCTCAAATGAGGCCAAGCAAAACTTTGATAATTCTCTAAGCACATTTGATCATTCTTTTAACAGTAAAACTGAAGGATTTATTTCTTTATTAGAAAATAGATCAACCGACTTTTTATCGCAAATCGAAACTAGCTCACAACATCTTGAGCAAACTCTTGATGAAAGAATGATTGCTCTAAGCCAGAGTTTTGATAATTCAACCTTTTCATTTTCTCAAACTATTGAGCAAAAGACCCAGCAATTGGACAATGTTCTAAAACAAAGCGGATCATTCATTATTGCTGAACTAGAATCTAACTCGACTAATATAGGCAGAACCTTAGAAGCCATTGGCTCTCGCGTCGTAAATGACATTGGCTTGGGTGTTAACAGCGCTATTGATGGAATTAATTCAACCGCAGATAGGCTTGATGAGGTACTTTCAATCCGGTTTAACTCTATGGATTCATCTCTAAACACATCTTTAATTGAAATTGGCAGTGCTATTGATGAGGCTGGAGGCAAGACTCAAGCAATGCTTAATCAAGCAGGCGCAAAAACTCTTTCAGATATAGGCTCTCGTGTTGATGAAGTGTCACTTATTCTTAGCTCAAGACTCAACGAAGTTGACGCAGTGATTGGTGAAAAGGGCGAAAGAATAATATTGGCTCTTGATGGGCATACTGTTAGTTTTAAGTCGAGTGTAAATCTATTAGAAACAGCGCTTATTGAAAAAACTGCTTTGCTAGATAACACCTTAAGTAACAGCACAAAATTATTATCTGATTCTATTTCTGAACGCACTCAAACACTTGCAAAAACTATTGATGGGCAAGCCCAAGAAGTTCGCTCACATACCAATAACGCAGTGCGTTCAATCTCTGAAACAATGCAACAACGCACTAATGAGATGTCTGAATTAGTTACAAAAAATGTTTCTCAAGTGAATGAGAATATTGGCAACCATATAGACATTGCAATAAACCGCATCTCAGACGCTGAATCAGGCCTTAATTCCCGTATTTAACAAGCGGCAAATTCGGTAGAAGATAGCGCCAATAAAACGGCAACGATTATTGAAACTGGCGTTGAAGCAGCTCGCCAATCCATTGTTGAAATGGTTGATGATAGGCTTGGTACATTACCAGAAGCAATTACTGCACGTGCTGATATTACAGCCGACCGCTTAACAGCACTTAGCGATGACATTAACAACTCAATTTCTCAATCAATGAGCAACCTTGAAACCAGCGCCACAAAGATTGAAGAAACTATCGGGTCATCAATATCTATGGCTTCTCTTAAAATCTCTAGCGATATAGAGCAGACCACATCACGTATGGACATCGCCGTTCGCACCGCTCTTGAGCAGGTGAAAGATGCAGCCCGTCATATTGAAGATTTAGTAGAAGTAAAAGCTGTTGAAACTGCTGACACTCTTAGCGCTAAACTTGATGAGATGAACCAAGTTGTGGCTACTCAAAGCGATAATTTTGCAAATATTATTTCTACCAAATCAGAAGAACTAGAAGGCTCTCTTAAAGGTCACTCCAATATATTGTTAGAAGCATTAGGGGAAAGCTCACGCGAGGCAGAAGAATTAATGTCTCAATCTTCAAACCGTATTTTAACAGACGTGAACGATGCACTAACTAAGCTGAATAATTCAAATCTCTTATTACAACGAGTTCTTGAAACATCTTCTAGCAACCTATCAAAACTTGAAACATCAGTTGCCAATCAAACGTCATCTTATTCAAGCACTGTTAAAGAAGCAGTTCTACAAACTGAACAAGCGGGTAATATGGTTTCAGAACATGTGGGCGCATTACAGACTACAATGAGTTCAATCACAAATGAATTCAGCTCTATTCTTGCAAATATCAAATCAGAAACAGCCGATATGAACATTGCTTCTAAAAATCTTGAAGAAGCAGGGAATTCTAGTGTTGGCTCATTAAGCTCACGCCAAGAGGCGATGAGCACTTTGGTAAATAGCTTCATTTCTCGTTCCAATGAAGTTGATGAAAATATGCGCTCTTTTGCTCAATCTATTACTGATACAATTACTGAGACAGAACAACGCCTTGAACTCGCAAATAAAGCAATGGAAAGCTCCATCATTTCCTCAGGTGACAAAGTTAGCGACCAGCTTAGTGAATTTAGCTTAGCGTTCAATCAAACAGAAGAAAATACTAGTGAGCAATTAAAAAATACCAAACAAGCACTCATTGATGAGATGAACCAAGCACTGCAAGAAGCATCTAATCGCTTTAATGAAACCGCAAATTCTATGCGCATAACTGCCCATCAAGTAGGGTCTGAATTAGAATTGACACGTAATGAATTGCAACGTGGTGTGATGGACTTGCCAGAAGAAACCCGCGCAAGTGCTGCTGCTATGAGAAGAGTCGTTGCAGAGCAAATTGAAGCATTAAACGAATTAAACTCTATCGTTAAAACTCAGTCTCAACCTAGTACTTCACCTATACAGCGAAGAGTGCAACCAGAGCCTGAAGTAGTAGCGCCGACAAAGCAAAGCCCACAATTAGATAATTTCCATAGTGATAATCAGGCTAATTCGAATTTAGCTGAATTGCTTAAAATATCAAACACCAAAGTCAATCCACAGTCAGTCGAACAGCCAGTGCAAAAAGAAAGCAATTCTTGGCTTAGAGATGTCTTAAGGAATGCTTCTGCCAATCAAGAAGCACAACAACCAACTATTAACCTTGCAAAGCTAATTGATGAAGTAAATAAATCTATGGATGAAAAAGCTCTAAATGATGCTTGGCAAAATTATAAATCTGGTGAAACTAATGTATTCTCACGTCGTATTTATACATTAGTAGGGCAAGGAACATTTGATGAAGTGCGCAAAAAACTACAACACGATAAAAATTTTGCACAGCATGCCAATGCCTATATTAAAGAATTTGAACAATTCTTAGGAAAAGTAGCGGCAGACCCTAAAGCTAAAAGGTCATTAATTGATTATTTAATTTCTGATCGCGGCAAGGTTTACACTATGCTAGCACATGCAAGTGGGCAATTAAGCTAACAAAAAGCTAATTCAAGGTGATAGATTTTAAGGCTCCAAATTTGGAGCCTTTTATCATTGTAAAAAATTTTAGCCTAACGAAGTAATCTAATTAGTAGGTTTTTTCTTTCTACGAAGAAACCGTCGCTTTTTCTTCTCAGGTTTGGGTAGAGTTTTAGTCCATGTAATTAACTCAAACTCACCTTCAAAATTTTCGGCTATTGCAGTGCAGCTTTCAACCCAGTCACCAGTATTAATATAAATAGTGCCAAACTTATCATGCATATCAGCATGGTGGATATGTCCACAAATTACTCCATCAACACCAGATTGTTTTGCCTCATAAGATAGAGTTTCTTCAAAACGCCCCATGATAGAAACAGCATTTTTTACTTTATGTTTAGCCCAAGCGGATAGTGACCAATAACTAAGCCCCATTCTACGACGCACCCAATTTATTATAACATTAGTTCGAAGCGCAAAATTATACGCCCAGTCACCAGCATGCGCTAACCATTTGGCATGACGAACTACAACATCAAATTGATCACCATGAATAACTAAAAAAGTTTTACCCTTAGCACTTGTATGAATAGTTCTATCAATAAATTCTATTTCGCCAAATATGTACCAAGATAATCACGTAAAAACTCATCGTGGTTGCCCGGAAGATAAATAATTTTTGTGCCCATTGCAGCTTTATTGAGCAAAATTTGCGCTAATTCATTATATTCATCAGGCCAGCGCCATTTTTTTGCAAGCGCCAACCATCAACAATATCACCAACCAAATAAATAGTTTCAGCTTCATGTTTTTGCAAAAAATCTATTAAACGATGCAGTTGAGTAACTTTCATTCCCAAATGCACATCAGAAATGAATAATGCCCTCACACGTCTTATTTCACTAGCATCACCCATAAAACTCGAATTCTCCAAATAGCTTTCGCTAAGGCTTTTATACTACAATTAAATATAATCAAACAAGAAACAAAATTATTGCAATAATCATTAAAGCAGCAAGGATTATTCCTAAATATCTCTCGGTGCCAGTGCGCTTCAGCAAAGCTGTTAATTGCTGCCCAAAAACCATCCAAAAAGTAGAAGAAAACGGTGAGAGGGCCAAACAGCCAAGTGTAAGCCAAATAATTGACCAATTAAACCCTTCCCCAGAAACCACAAAAGCTGCAACAAAACTAACTCCCATTGCCCACGCTTTAGGGTTAATCCATTGGAATAGTGCCGCTTCATATAGGCGCATCGGGCGCTCTGCGCCAACCATTTCGCCAATTTTTATCCCAAGTAAATTATACGCCATCCATAAAAAATATACCGCAGCAAGGTATTTAAGAATAGTTTTAATAATTGGGTAAAGTGTAAAAATCTCTCCAAGCCCTAAACCAATAGCAAAAACCATAAATGGGAAACCAAGAAAAATCCCAATAGCATGCGGAATAGTTCTTTTTAGGCCAAATTTTGCACTTGAAGTCATCAACATAAGGTTATTCGGACCGGGCGTAAAAAACGCTGGAACAGCTAATAG
>JAJRPR010000137.1 GCA_024280655.1 Alphaproteobacteria bacterium
CCAATGATAAAAAACTGCCAACCAAATAGCACAATAATACTTAAAAGAATGGCTAATATCATATTGCGTTTATCTTGCATGGACTTACTACTTTTCTTATTAATTCAATTTGTACTTATTAGGGTTTTTTGCGTGAATTTTTATTATAGATTTTTCAAGCTCAATAACAAGAGAAGAAAATGGTTGGCTTAAGGCCGAACGTCTGCCAATTAATACATAATCATGGTTTGGCATAAATTTTAACGCACATTCTTGAACTGCAGCACGAAATCTTCTTTTTATTCTATTGCGCTCCGGAGAATTGCCAGTTTTTTTAGTTATAGTATAGCCTATGCCTGATTGCAGAGTTTCTTTGCCATTAAAATTTTGCAAATTCATGCTTTTAATCATCTGCAAAGAAAAACTCTTCCCACTAATTCGCTTGCCCTTTGCAGCACGCAAAAATTGCGCTCTTTTTTTTAAGACACGCAATTTATTTTGTGGTTCAGATTTTTGCAAAATATCGAGCATTAAATTAGCGCATGATTTTGGGCAGATTGCCCAAACCCATTATAACCTAAGCTGAAAGACGTTTGCGGCCACGAGCGCGCCGAGCACTTAAAATTTTGCGACCATTTTTAGTTGCCATGCGAGATCTAAAACCGTGTCTTCTGGCGCGAACTAAGCGGCTTGGCTGAAATGTACGTTTCATAATATTGTTCCGTGATAATACACGGCCCCTATTTTCAATTTGTCAAAAAAATATAGCCGCAACTAACGCTAATAACTTGTCAGTTAACGGCACTTAGTGCGGCTTATATAAAAAACTAGTTTAATCGTCAACCAAATTAAAGACTATAAAATTTTTCTATTACTTCCCAGCCCTGTTTTGCACTATCAACTATTGTAATTAAATCCACATCATCTGGTGAAATAGTGCCCGCCTCTGCCAGTGCCTCAAGATCTATTGCTTTTTGCCAAAACTCCTTGCCAAACATTAATAAAGGAATAGCTTCCATTCTTCCTGTTTGAATTAGAGTTAATGTTTCAAAAAATTCATCTAATGTCCCAAACCCACCAGGGAAAATAGCAACAGCCTTTGCTCTTAGTAAAAAATGAATTTTACGAGTTGCGAAATAATGAAAATTAAAACAAAGATCAGGAGTAATATAGCTATTTGGCGCTTGCTCGTGCGGCAATACAATATTAAAAGCGATTGAGGGCGCTCCAGCTTGCTGTGCCCCCAAATTACCTGCCTCCATAATACCCGGCCCACCACCAGTTACAATTACATATTCTTTATAATCAAAGGTTTTTGCCTTATTTGAAGCTAGTTGCGCAAAAATGCGAGCCTCATCATAATAGCGAGAACTTTTTTTAAGGTTTTTTCTTGCAATTTCAGTTTTTGCAGATTTTGGCTCTTCATTTGGAGCAGGTATGCGAGCCCCACCAAATAAAACAACGGTTGATTTTATTCCCCGCTCTTGCAACATTAATTCTGGTTTTAGATATTCAAGCTGAAAACGCACACCCCGCAAAGCTTCTGAAGTCATAAAATCTTCATCAGAAAACGCCAAGCGATAGGCAGGAGATAGGGTTTGCTCTGTTTGCACCACACGACGTGTAGCATCAATATCTTGTTGCGACGTTCTTAGTGGAGAATGATATTTTCTACTCATTGTTGTTTCTTTCATCTAAAATCAGGTTTTAATCTAACCTGTCAGATGAAAGTTAAGAGCGTGTTTTCTTTTTTTATTATTTTTTAGATTTTTTCAGCTTTATAAGTTCCAAGAATTTGAAAATAATCAGTAAAAAATTCTAATTCCTCAAATGCCAATTTAACTGATTTATCGCCCCTATGCCCCTCAATATCAGCATAAAACTGCGTGGCGGTGAATGATCCGTCAACCATATAGCTTTCAAGTTTAGTCATATTTACGCCATTGGTTGCAAAACCGCCCATCACTTTATAAAGCGCTGCGGGGACATTGCGCACTCTAAAAACAAATGAGGTTTTGACTAAGCCATCATTTTGCTTTGCCGCAATATTTTGTTTTGAAAGCACCAAAAAGCGTGTTGTATTATGGCTTTCATCTTCAATATTTTGTTTTATAATATCAAGCCCATAGATTTTTGCGGCTAGTGCCGAAGCAATAGCACCAAGCGACATATCGCTTTGCTCACTAACATATCTTGCCGAGCCTGCCGTATCAGCGGCATTTATTCTCTTCAAATTATGTTGACTAATGAATTTACGACATTGCCCTAAAGCTACCGAAAGGCTTTGCACTGATTTTATATCATTAAGGCTTGCGCCCTTTTTGCCCAATAGGTTCATTGCAATCGGCAAATAATGTTCGCCAACAATGAATAAACCACTTTGTGGCAATAGGTGATGAATATCGGCAATGCGCCCATAAAGTGAGTTTTCAATCGGCACTACGCCAAAATCCGCTTTGCCAGATTGCACTGCAATGATGCTATCTTCAAAAGTCTCACAGGCTAGCGCTTCATCATTTGGAAATAAAGCGTCAACGCTTGCGTGCGAAAAAGCACCTTTTTCGCCCTGAAAAGCAATTATTTTTGTCAAACCTAGCACTCCACTTAATATTATTGCTTTGCTTTTCTCATTGCATTTAACTTTAGTCAACTAATTGAGTTACATAGTTAGAAAATTATCTCTCATAAAAAACACTTTTATAGTTTTATTTTGTTGCACCAAAGCAACCTTAGGGTTAGTTTCCCTGCAAACAAAACACCATTATTTAACAAATTAGTGTTTGTTTAATTATTTAGTGTATTTCGCCCCACTTTGTTGGTGATTCATTTGGAGATCTTTATGAGCTTAAATCTTATATTAAAATTTATTATTGCTTTGGCTGGCGCAGCTACCTTTGTAATTGTTGTTGGATTAATCACCAACCAAGCTTATGAGCCAATAAAGGGTAAAGGGCCAGGATATGCTTTACCAGAGCCACAGGTTGCACAAGCGGCAAGTGAAGCTTCTACTTCTGCAACTCCTGTAGAGCAAGCCAGCACACTAGCACCAGCACCAGCAGAGCAAACGGTTAGTGAAGTTACAAGTCTGCCTGCTCTTTTAGCAAGTGCTGATATTGAAGCTGGGGCGAAAGTTGCAAGAAAATGTATTGCTTGTCATTCGGTTAAGCCAGATCTAAGAACATTATCAGGGCCACCGCTTTATGATATTGTTGATCAGCCAATTGCTCGCACTACGGGCTATAAATATTCAGATATTATGCTTGAGCTTGCTGGTGAGGGGAAGTTTTGGACTTTTGAAAATCTTGATGCGTTTTTAACTAAGCCAAGAGACTTTGCACCCCAAACTAAAATGGGCTTTGCTGGATTAAAATCAGATTTAGATCGTGCCAATCTTTTGGTTTATTTACAATCTCTATCTGAAAACCCTGTTCCGCTTCCAACTGAATAAATGTTTGGGCTGCATTTTTATAGTGTAGCCCTTTTTAATTGATATGGTTTTATTATTACACCTAAATAATGTTGATGAAGAACAATGGGCTAAAAGCTTAGGCAAAAAGCTTGGGCAATATCTTATTGTAAGACAGGGTGATAATTATAATCCTAGTGAGATTAAATATATTTTTGTCTGGAAACCCGATGAAGGGGCTTTTGATGGCTTAGATAATCTTAAAGCTATTCTTTGTCTTGGCGCTGGGGTTGATGCGCTGTTAGAGCATAGGTCTCTGCCAAAAGACGTGCCGATAGTTCGGTTTGTTGATGATGAATTAGCGCAATGTATGAGCGATTATGTGGTAGCAAATGTTACTATGCACCATCGGCTTTTTTGTCGCTATCAAAGCGATAAGCAAAATAAAACATGGTCGCAATTTTTCCCGCCTCCTGCAAATGAGCGCAGCGTTGGTATTATGGGGCTTGGTGAATTGGGAAAAGACGCTATTACAAAGCTCAAACCATTAGGTTTTAAGTTGCTTGGGTTTAGCCGCTCAAAAAAGCAAATTGCAGGAGTAACGACCTTTGCAGGCGAGCAAGAATTTGATGATTTTTTGCGACAAAGCGAGATTTTAGTTAATCTCTTGCCACTAACAAATGAAACAAAACATATCTTAAATTATGATAATTTCAAAAAGCTAAAACGCTCAAAAAATTTCACACCCGTTATTATCAATGCCGCTCGTGGTGGCCATCAAATCGAGAGCGATATAATAAAAGCGCTTAAAGACAAAACGCTTGGCGCTGCCTCGCTTGATGTATTTGAAATTGAGCCATTGCCTAAATCAAGCGAGTTATGGCAATTAGAAAACTGCTTTATCACCCCCCACATTGCCGCCATTTCTAACCCGCAAACGGGGGTTAATTATTTTTCAAAAATTATTATTGATCATGAGCAAGGCAAGCCATTGAGCAACCTTGTTGATAGGAAAAGAGGGTATTAGAACCCTTCCATGTCGTTTTTTGTTTATCTCATTCTCTTTTCGAGTGCCTCGTCCTGAGCCTGTCGAAGGACAAATTACACTATGGTTCGACAAGCTCACCATGAGGGTGCATGGTTTCAAGAATACCTATCTTTAAGCACCTGATAGGTCGCACGTATTCCATGATCTGTGCCCCCTTGCGGACGGCCAGCAGAGCCGCTTGGCGACCAAGCAAAAATATCAAGATGCGCATAGGATTTTGCCCTTGAAACAAAGCGCTTCAAAAATAATGCTGCTGTAATCGATCCTGCAAACGGGAAAGATGGAGTAATGTGATTTATGTCGGCAATTTTAGAATTTAATTTTTCGTTGTATGGTTGATAAAGCGGCATATGCCAAAGCTCATCACCCCAATACTTACCTGCTTTGAGCATTTCTTGCACCAATTTATCATCGTCACAATATAGGGGCGGTAAATCAGGGCCAAGCGCAATGCGAGCCGCCCCAGTAAGCGTTGCCATATCAATAATTATCTCAGGGCTTTCTTCATCAGCTAGCGCCAAAGCATCTGCCAGAATTAAACGACCCTCTGCATCCGTATTACCAATTTCAACATTTAACCCCAAACGTGATGGTAAAATATCTCCCGGTCGAAATGCATTGCTAGAAATTGCATTTTCAACAATGGGTAATAATACACGTAAATTTACCTTGAGTTTGGCATCAATTATAGCGTGCGCCAAGCCAAGCACATTTGCCGCTCCGCCCATATCCTTTTTCATTAACATCATGCCAGAAGCATGTTTTATATCTAACCCGCCCGAATCAAATGTAACGCCCTTGCCAACCAGAGTTACTTTTGGGTCGCTATTTTTACCCCATCTTAAATCAAGTAAGCGTGGTGCTTGTGAGCTGGCTCTGCCAACAGCGTGTATCATTGGGAAGTTTTGTTTTAATAATTCATCGCCAATAATCACTTTAATTTGCATTTTATTTTGCTTGGCAAATTTTTGTACTTCTTCGTCAAAACCGTTTGGCCCTAAGATATTTGGCGGCGCATTTATTAAATCTCGTGCAATAAAGGCAGCCTTTGATAGACGCTTTACCTCATTAACATCAACCTCTTTTGAATAATCTAACTCAATATTTTTACTTGATTTTTTATATTCATCAAAAACATAAGCGCCAAGTTCAAAGCCAAGTGAGGCCAAAGCTGGGTTTTCAATCGTTCCTTTTAGCTGATATTTACCACTATTTA
>JAJRPR010000138.1 GCA_024280655.1 Alphaproteobacteria bacterium
GCAGTCGCCTTAGGCAAACCCGCCAAAAACATATCAATTATGCCACCCATTAAATCCGTCCCCCCATTCCAATGCCATGCTTAAGAAAGCTTACACTGTTGAAGAGTGAATGCAATATTTTATGCTTAACCAAATCTAAAAAGTCCTTAATCAAATGTAACCAACGCTTTAGCTAATTATTAAGTCAATGTGTGTATGGTTGAATTCTAGTTTAGGTCAAGTAAATGTAAGAGAGTAAAATGACCGTGCAAATGCGCCCAAGAGTAAAATACGTAATTGGTCCCGATGGTTCACCTTTAACCGTTGCTGATCTTCCCCCCACATCAACAAAGCGTTGGGTTATCCGACGTAAAGCTGAAGTAGTCGCCGCTGTTCGTGGTGGTTTGCTAAGTCTTGAAGAAGCGTGTGATCGCTATACATTAAGCGTTGATGAGTTTCTTAATTGGCAAGCCTCGATTGACGAACATGGTTTGGCTGGTCTTCGCACCACGTGGATTCAACATTACCGCGATTAATTATTCATATATAATTGCAAAAATATTAAAACCCCGCCTGTAAAATGCAAATACAGGTGGGTTTTTTGTGTTTTTTGTTAAAAAAATTCATAAATGTGTCGAAAATGTGCAAAATGATAAATTTATTAATAACTTGTTTACCATACACTAGGTAAATTTTGCCCAGTAGATGGTTGTGGGGGTTCACAGTCCATCATGTAAAATGGCTTGGGTGTGCATGTGGAAAATATAGCAGGTGTTTTTAATCGTCTTGTAATAGCACGAATAGGTGCAATGATTGTCGTCGCAATTATGCTTTTGGGCTTTTTTGCGCTCATTACCTTTAGATTCTCTTCTCCACAAATGGCCCCCCTATATTCAGGGCTTAATTTTGACGATAGCTCCGCCATTGTAAGCGAATTACAAACTCTTAATATAGATTATGAAATACGCTCTGAGGGCGAAACTATTTTAGTTAGTCGCGATCAGATAACTCAAATTCGAATGGATTTAGCGAAAAGCGGCCTGCCAACTAAAGGCCAAGTGGGTTATGAAATATTTGATGAACAAAATACACTTGGCGCAACTTCTTTTGTACAAAATATCAATCAAGTTAGAGCGCTTGAGGGTGAATTAGCACGAACTATTTCTTCCCTAGCACGTATAAAAACTGCACGAGTTCATCTTGTATTACCTGAGCGAGAATTATTTAGACGTGAGAAAAAAGATCCAACAGCCTCAATAGTACTTGGTGTGCGAGGAGAATTATCAGCCTCTGAAATTCGTGCTATTCAGCATTTAGTTTCTTCAGCAATTGAAGGCCTAAGCCCCGCACGAGTTTCTATAGTTGATGATGCAGGACGGCTATTAGCTTCTGGCGCTGGAAATGATAATGAAATAACTGCCGTTTCCAATCAAATGGAGGAGCGCACGCAAAATATCGAAAATCGCATCCGTTCACGAGTTGAAAAATGTTAGAAGATGTATTAGGTGTTGGCCGTGTACGTGTTCAAGTAAGCGCTGAAATAGACCTTAATCGCTCAACAACAACCTTAGAATCCTATGACCCAGAAAGCCAAGTAGTGCGCTCAAGTCAAATACGTGAACTTGCAAATGAAGCAAATGGCCCTTCATTACAAGGAGCGGTGACAATCGCTAATGAATTACCGGGTGCAGATAATAACGGTGCAAATACTAGCGGCACTTCAGAGCAATCAAAAACCACCGAAGAAGTCACAAATTATGAAATTTCAAAAACCGTGCAAACTGAAGTTAAAGAAGCTGGCTCAATTAAGCGCCTCTCAGTTGCCATAGTTGTTGATGGAAAATATGTTCAAGATGGCAATGGTGCATCAACCTATGAAGCTCGTACAGAAGAAGAATTACAACAAATATCTTCTCTAATTCGATCAGCTATTGGTTTTGTTGCTGAACGGGGAGATAGTATTGAGGTCATTAATATGCAATTTGCTGAACGTCCAGAACTTGCACAATTAGGAACAGCCGCTCCGGGAATGTTTGATTTTACCAGAGATGACTTAATGAATGCCGCCGAAATGATAGTTACCCTACTCATTTCTATTGCATTATTATTCTTTGTTATGCGCCCACTAGTCAAACGAGTTCTTGAACCAGAAGAAGAATTACTATCCCCACCAATTAATCCTAATATGGCACAAGGCGCAGCAGGAAGCCTACCGGGAGTGCAACAGGTTGGCCCAGATGGCACGCCAATGCAAAACCAAGAACAAAAACCCCCTCAATCACCTGCATGGATGGGACAAGCCAAACAGATGGGCGAGCAACAAGCTAAAGCACTAACAGATGTTGGCACTGTTATTGAAGAAAGCCCCAAACAAGCAGCAATGATAGTTCGAAATTGGTTGGGTGAGGCGGCGTAATAATTATGGTAGCACAAGGAACTTCTCTTCAGCCAGCAAACCCAGAATCTAAAGGGCTAGTTGTTGGTGGTGATGCAACCCAAAGAGACTTAAAGGGTGATGAAAAAGCGGCCGCTCTTCTGCTCGCTCTTGGGCCCGATTTTGGTAAGCCAATTTTTGAGGAACTAGATGAAATAGAAATTCGTCAACTCTCTCGTACCATGGTTAATTTAGGCTCAATCACCCAACAAATGTTAGATGAATTATTAATTGAATTTGTTACAGGTGTTTCTTCAACTGGATCAATTTCAGGTAATCCAGACAGCACAGAAGCATTATTACTTTCTTTCTTGCCCTCAGAGCGTGTTGGCACAATAATGGAAGAAATTCGAGGGCCTGCTGGGCGCAATATGTGGGAAAAGCTGTCTAACGTGCAAGAAGATATCTTGGCAAATTATCTAAAAAATGAATATCCACAAACTATAGCCGTGGTTCTTTCTAAAATTTCAACAGATCATGCTTCTCGTGTACTTGGTGTAATGAATGAAGAATTAGCGCTTGATGTTGTACAGCGAATGTTAAGCCTAGATCCCGTGCAAAAAGACATTTTAGAGAAAATCGAAAGCACTCTTAGAACAGAATTTATGTCAACTCTTTCCCATACTCAGCGCCGTGATAGCCATGAGCAAATGGCTGAAATATTCAATTCTTTTGATCGTCAAACCGAAGCACGCTTCATGACTTCACTTGAAGATAATGATCGGGAAAGCGCTGAAAAAATTAAAGAGCTTATGTTTACTTTTGAAGATCTTTCTCGCCTTGATGGCACTGCAATTCAAACTCTATTGCAAGCGATTGATAAAAAAGACACTGGCCTTGCGCTTAAAGGAGCAAACGATAGTGTTAAAGAGTTTTTCTTTTCAAATATGTCCGCCCGTGCCGCCAAACTCCTTAAAGACGACATGGAAGCAATGGGGCCAGTTCGCCTCAAAGATGTTGATGAAGCGCAGGGACGAATTGTTTCTTCCGCCAAAGATTTGGCAGCACGAGGTGATATTCTAATTGCTAAAAATAATGGAACAGAAGAGATGGTGGCATAGATGACAACATCTCCTGCAAAATTTACCTTCGACCTTGATATGGGAAATAGTACAAAAAACAGCGCTATAATAAAAAATGAGCAACTTCTTTTGGCTAAACAAAAAGCTTATAAAGAAGGTTTTGTAGCTGGAGAGAGTTCTGAACAATCTCGTCATAATCAAGCATTAGAAGCAGCAATTCAAAAATTGATAAATCAATGTAATAAAATCGCTTCAGAGCGAGAGCAAATACAAAAAGACCTATTAAGTCAATCAGTTAATCTTGCAACTCAAACGGGAAAAAAATTAGCCTCTCATCTCATTGAGAAACAACCTCAAATTGAACTTGAGGCACTAATTATTGAATGTCTATCCTCATTAGAGAACGTACCTCATTTAGTTATTCACTGCCATGAAGACCTTGTGCAAATTTGTCAAAAAACTGCAGAAGACCACATGAGAACTAGTAGGTTTTCAGGAAAACTTGTGGTGATGGGCAACGAAGATATAGCACTTGGAGATGGTAAAGTAGAATGGGTAGATGGTGGCCTAATGCGAGATAGTTCAGACATTTTACAACAAATTGATGTCTCAATAAATAACTATCTAAATGCACATGATATTTCAAATCAACAAGATAAAGTGAGTGAAATAGCTCCAAACGATAAACAAGAAATTGAACTTGAGGAGATAGGTAAATGAGTGACGAACAAGACAATAATGAAATAGGTGACGGCCTAGACGACATTGATTTTTCTCCTGCTGGAGAAGAAGCAAGTGATACTCCAGCCCCCCCTCAAACTAGTCTCAATGACGAGCTTGAAGAAATGGTAGCTAGCGAAGAAATTTCTAATAATAATCAAGACAGTACTGCAGAAGATCTTGAGGCCATATTTGATGTGCCCGTTCGGGTCTCTGTTGTCTTGGGCAGAACAAAAATGCCAATATCAAGCCTACTTAACATGAATGTTGGCACTGTTGTTGAGCTTGATAGGCAGGTCGGTGAAGCGATTGATATTCATGTAAATGATCGTTTGGTTGCTCGTGGCGAAATTGTTTTAGTTGAAGATAAATTGGGCGTCACAATGACCGAAATAATCAAAGCGACATAAGAATTTGAGGCGAAGGAAAATATTATGCGATTACTAATAATTGGAACATTAGAGGGTCAACTCACTCAAGCAACAAAGCTTGCAATGGATGGCGGCGCAAAAGTTGCCCATGCTTCTTCAATAGATATTGCAATGGCAAGCCTTAGATCTGGCAAAGGCGCTGATCTGCTATTAGTAGATGTGATGATTGAAATTCCAAAGCTATTAAGTGAGCTTGAGGCTGAACGCTTTCATATTCCAGTTGTAGCATGTGGCACACAAACCAACGCCGCCGCCGCCGTTAACGCTATTCGAGCAGGGGCAAAAGAATATATCCCATTGCCACCCGATGCAGAACTAATTGCTGCAATCATAACGGCAGTTGCCCGTGAAAATTCGCAATATTTATATAATGATCCAGCAATGGCCAAAGTCATAAAACTGGCCGAGCAAATCGCCCCCTCAAATGCCTCAGTGCTAATAACTGGCGAAAGCGGCACTGGCAAAGAAATAATGGCGAAATATTTGCATTCATGCTCCAAACGTGCCGCAAATTCCTTTATTTCAATAAATTGCGCCGCTATTCCTGAAAATCTACTAGAATCAGAGCTTTTTGGGCATGAAAAAGGAGCATTTACGGGGGCGATAGCTCGACGCATTGGCAAATTTGAAGAAGCAAATGGCGGCACATTATTACTTGATGAAATTTCTGAAATGGATGCCCGCTTACAAGCAAAACTTTTAAGAGCAATTCAAGAGCGCCTAATTGATAGGGTTGGTGGTACAAAGCCAATTGCAGTTGATATTCGTATTATTGCCACCTCTAATCGCAATCTTGAGCAAGCAGTGAGCGAGGGCACTTTTAGAGAAGATTTATTATTCCGCTTAAATGTTGTAAACCTAAAAATCCCGCCCCTGCGTGAGCGTATTGGCGATATTCGTGTTTTAGCAGAGCATTTCGTTGAAAAATATTCAACAGCAAATGGGCTTTCGCTTCGCTCTCTTTCAAAAGAAGCATTAGATGAACTTTGCACCGCTCCTTGGCCAGGTAATGTGCGTGAATTAGAAAACACACTACATCGTGCCGTTTTATTATCTGAGAGCGAAGAAATTAAACCAATAGATATTCGTATGCCAGATGGCACGGGTCTTAGCGAAGTTGCTCGCCCAAACTCGACTGCCTCACAAGCGGCACATGCGGCACAAACACTAGCAAATATTACGGTAGGTCGTACGGTTGCTGACGTTGAGCAAAACCTAATTTTAGATACGCTTGATCATTGCTTAGGCAATCGCACTCATGCCGCAAATATTCTTGGCATTTCTATTCGCACTCTAAGAAACAAGCTTAACCAATATAGCGGTAACGGTGTAGCAGTTCCTGCTCCAGGTGAGCAACGTAATAGCGCAGCTTAAGAGACAGAATAATTAATGAGTGATGTAACAAATAGCGGTGATATAAAAGAGAAGGGCAAAAAAGCTGGGCTATCTCTTGGTGGGCTTTTTAATATATTAAGGCAATCTGATATCACGCTAGCAATCGGCGTTATGACAATAATTATTGTTCTAATAATGCCATTACCAGCCGTGTTGCTAGATATGTTATTGGCACTATCAATCGTGTTTTCTGTGCTTATTCTAATGACCGCTTTGTTCATTCATAAGCCGTTAGAATTTTCTGCTTTCCCAACAATTTTGCTGATAGCAACAATGATGCGATTGGCGCTTAATCTGGCCTCTACACGTCTTATTTTAGCCAAAGGACATGAAGGAACAAACGCCGCTGGCAATGTAATTGAGGCGTTTGGCAATTTCGTTATGCGTGGTAATTTTGTTATTGGTATAATCGTTTTTGGCATTTTAATCATTGTGAATTTCATCGTTATTACTAAAGGCTCTGGCCGTATTGCAGAAGTTGCGGCTCGCTTCACCCTTGATGCAATGCCGGGCAAGCAAATGGCGATTGATGCCGACCTATCCGCTGGCCTAATTGAAGAAGATGAAGCACGCTCAAGACGTAAAGAGTTAGAAGATGAAAGCTCGTTTTTTGGTGCAATGGACGGTGCTTCAAAATTTGTGCGAGGGGACGCCATTGCTGGCATGTTAATTACTTTCATCAATGTAATTGGCGGCATTATTATTGGTGTTGCACAACAAGATATGGGCATTGGCGAGGCGGCAAATAATTATACGCTACTAACGGTTGGCGATGGTCTAGTTTCACAAATTCCAGCGCTTATTGTTTCAACTGCCGCAGGCCTATTAGTTTCAAAAGCTGGCATGAAAGGCAGCGCTAATGATGAATTAGCTAAACAATTTACTAACTATCCTAAAGCACTTGGCATGTCATCGGCAGTGATGGTTGTGCTAGCAATATTACCGGGAATGCCAAAGCTTCCATTTCTAGCGCTTGCCGCTTTCATGTCCTATCTTGCCTATCGATCGGCAAAACAAAAGAAAGATAAAAAATTAGAGTCCGAGCAAGAAATAGTCACCAAAACCGAAGAAAAAAATGCTGAGCCAACAGAAGCGCCAATTTCTGATAGTCTAAAAATTGACGATCTAAAACTTGAGCTTGGTTATGGTTTGCTTGATATGGTGCGAGATGAAAATGGCTCTGATAGGCTAACAGATCAAATTAAAGCCTTGCGCACCCAACTTGCTATTGATCTTGGTTTCATTATGCCACCCGTCAGAATTTTGGATAATATGCAGCTTGAGCCAAATAATTATAAGGTCAAAATCAAGGAAGTTGAAGCAGGAAGCGGAACTGTTTTTTCTAATCTTTTGATGGTAATGGATCCAATGGGCAAAATGATTGATTTACCGGGTCAACAAACTATGGAACCAACTTTTGGCCTGCCTGCAACATGGATTGAAAACGCCTTACGTGATGAGGCAGAGCTTAAAGGCTATTCTATAATTGATCCCTCAACGGTTATTTCAACTCATATAACAGAGGTAATAAAAGCAAATGTTGCAGATCTTTTAAGCTATGCCAATGTGCAATCTTTATTAAAAGGCTTGGGCGAAGAACAACAAAAACTAGTCGAAGATTTAGTGCCCTCTCAAGTTTCAATTTCAACCATTCAGCGCATATTGCAAATCTTACTTAATGAGCGAATTTCTATTCGTGATCTATCAACAATTCTTGAAGGAATTGCGCAAATTGCCAGCCCCGGAGCAAGCCCACAATATATTGCCGAACACGTACGCTCTCGCCTTTCTCGCCAGCTTTGCGCCGCAAATCTAAACGGCTCAAACAGCTTGCCCCTACTAACCCTATCACCACAATGGGAAAGAGATTTTGCACAAAGCATGGTAGGCGAAGGCAATGATCGCCACCTAGCAATGGCACCCTCACGCCTACAAGAATTCATAACCGCCATTCAAAGCGCCTTCGAAAACGCCGCACAAATGGGCGAATTACCAGTACTAATAACCTCCCCAGCAATAAGAGTACACGTAAGAGCAATAATCGAGCGCTTCATACCACAAACAGTAGTAATGAGCCAAAACGAAGTTCACCCAAGAATAAAATTGCAAACTGTTGGTAGTGTTTAGGAAGGGTGGGGTTGAAGGTTAAGAGCTAATAGGATAGAATTAAAATTAATTCAATGCTTACTTGTTCTTATTATGTTCTTGTATTATACTTTGATTCTCTTATAGGGGTAGGGATAACGTAATGAAATTCAAATTAGGTGAATTATTTAGTGGGCCTGGCGGAATTGGCTATGCAGCAGTAACGACAAATCCGATATTTGCAAATAATATAGAATATAGCATAGAGCACGCATGGGCATCTGATTATGATAAGGATACCTGTGATACTTACGCTACAAACATTTGCCCTGAGAGTCATAACACTGTTATTTGTAAGGATATTAGAAAACTTGATTTTGAGAAATTAAGAGAAATATCGGATATTAATGGATTAGCCTTCGGTTTTCCCTGTAATGATTTTAGTTTAGTTGGAGAAAAAAAAGGTATTAATGGAACTTTTGGACCCCTTTATAGCTATGGTGTAAAGGCACTAAGAAAATTACAGCCTGAATGGTTTCTTGCAGAAAATGTAGGAGGACTAAGAAATTCTAATGAGGGTAATGCTTTTACTAAAATACTTAGAGAATTAGAGGATTCTGGCTACACTATTACACCACATTTATATAAATTTGAAGAATATGGAGTGCCTCAGGCACGTCATAGAATTATCATTATTGGAATAAGAAATGATATAGATGTAACTTTTAAAGTTCCATCTCCTGCTCCATATAAAAATATAAATACTACTGCTCGAAAAGCGATTGAAGAGCCACCAATTTCGAGTGCTGCTAACAATAATGAGCGAACACGACATGCTACGCACGTTATTGAACGATTAAAGCTCATTAAAGCTGGACAAAATGTATTTAATGCCAATTTACCAAAAGAATTGCAGTTAAATGTGCAAGGAGCAAAAATTAGTCAAATTTATAAAAGACTACACCCAGACAAACCTTCTTATACAGTTACTGGAAGCGGTGGAGGAGGCACGCATGTGTATCATTGGAAGGAAAACAGAGCTCTAACTAATAGAGAAAGAGCCAGACTGCAAACATTTCCTGATAATTTTCTTTTCAAAGGCTCTAAGGAAAGCGTTAGAAAGCAAATTGGCATGGCAGTTCCACCTGCAGGAGTTAAAGTTATTTTTGAGGCTCTTCTCAAATCGTTTGCTGGAAGAGAATATATATCTATTGAAAAAAATATAAATCTTAAGTTTTAAATATGAGCAGTAATTTATTGACAGATAATTTATTTCAGCAAGTATTGTTAAAACCTGCTCAAGAGGGTGCTAACGAGATTTTCATTGTGTCTGGCTATGCATCTTCAGCAATGGCATTTCATCATGCGCAAACGCTTAATAACCAAAATATTAAAATAAATCTCATTATTGGTATGACTTCTCGAGATGGGTTATCTAGAGCTAATCATCAAGCGTTTAAGTCCTTGATGACAGACAGTCTTGCTGGGCGTTTCAGTTGTAGTTATGTGGTTAATCGTCCGCCAGTCCATTCTAAAGTTTATTCTTGGACGCGAAGGAAAAAACCATTAGTAAGTTTTATGGGATCAGCAAACTATTCACAGCAAGCATTTGTAGGGAAAAACCAAGGCGAGATTATAACGCAATGCAACCCTGAACATGCACTGGGCTATTATCAATCTTTGATAGATAATTCAATTATTTGCACGCACCAAGACGCTGAGTTTGTAGTTGATATATACCGACAAACAATAAAAAACGAAGCCGAACTAGATCAAGAAAAAGAGCAAATAAATCCAATAGTAGGTTTGCAAAATGCAAAAATTTCACTTTTAAGTAAACAATGTGGTTACCAAGTCGCTCCTAGATCAGGCTTAAATTGGGGGCAACGTCCTGAATATAATAGGAATCCTAATCAAGCATATATTCAATTATCACCAGAAATATATAAAAGTGATTTTTTTCCACTACGTGGAATTCGTTTTTCTGTTTTAACTGATGATGGCGTTACCCTTATTTGTACTAGAGCACAAAAAAATGCTGTTGGAACTGCGATTGAGACTCCTCATAATAATAGCTTACTTGGTGAGTATTTTAGAAGCCGCCTAGGATTAGCATATGGTGAAACTGTTACGAAAGAACATTTAGTTGCCTACGGCAGAACTGATGTTGAGTTTTACAAGGTTGATGAAGAAAGCTACTATATGAACTTTTCGGCTTAGCAACACAGTATATATAAATTATCATCTTGCACTCAATCCCACACCCAAGCCTCACGCCCCCCACAATTATCAACATCAATCACATCACCCCCCAAAACCAGTTGCCAGTTTTTACTAAGTGCTTTAAGTTGCATAAAAAGGAGCGAGCATGGGTAGTAATGGAGTTATTTTGGGGCAATTTATGCCGCCGCATTTGGGGCACGTGGCGCTTATTCGCACTGCTTCTTATTTGGTGGATAGGCTAACTATTATTCTTTCAACTTCTAATTCCGATCCGATTTCCCCTGCCATTCGCCAACAATGGATGGAGGCGCTTTTTCCAAAAGCTAGGGTTATTGTTTGTAATAATGGCAAAACCCCCCTCGCCTCAAATAATCCAAAATGGGCAAAAATTATTCGTGGTTTTCACCCCGCAAAAATCGATAGAATTATCGGCTCAGAAGAATATCTGGTTCACCTAGCAAAAGACCTTGAGGCGCAGCATTTTATTCTTGATCCGATGTGGATGGCATATCCTGCCAACTCAACAGAAATTCGCCAAAACCCATTTGATAACTGGGAATCTATTCCAAGTTTTGTCCGTCCATATTTTCAAAAGCGCCTAACAATGGTTGGGCCAGAAAGCACCGGAAAATCTTATATGGCAGATTTTTTAGCCAAAAAATACGGCGGCCCATATGTGCCAGAATATGGCCGCCCATACGAAAGATTTCGCCAACAGGGAGATTATCGAGCAGAAGAATTACACTTCATTGTTGATGGGCACGAAGCCCACAGAAAACCCCTATCGCAAAAAGCAGGGCCAATATTGTTCGAAGATACCGATGCGCTGCTAACCGCTGTTTGGGCTGAAATGTTGCTTGGGCACTCCTTGCCAGATCTTGAAGCACGCATAAAATTGCCCGATCATTATTTGCTGTTAGATGCCAATGCCCCATGGCAAGAAGATCCATTGCGCTATTATGGCAAGCAAGAAATGCGTGATAAGTTTTTTGATAAAATCAAAAATAAACTAGATAAGTTTGGCGCTAGCTACACGCTAATTTCAGGCGATTGGAACGAGCGCAATAATCAAGCAATTAAAGTCGTTGAGAAAATGCTAACTAACAAATAGCAAAGAAAGCAACTTATTCAGGACGCATTAAAAACCAAACATTTCCAACGCCATCACCATTAATATCACCAACGTTTTTATCCTTAGAATAACGATAAAGCGGCTTACCCTTATAAGCGATTTGCATCGTGCCATCTTTGCGTTCGAATAGGCTATAACTCACCGGCATTTCCGCATCAGCATCAAGCAAAGCAGGCGGCCATTTTATGGTGCAATCACCATTGCAATTTGAAACTTCATTGCCGTCCTTAGCATAATAATAAAGCGACATATGAGTTTGATCCATCATATAGATCTGCCCACCAAATTCTCTACTATGAACAAGTGCATTACCATCAGAACCAGCTATTGCACTACCAGTGCTAAGCAAAATGATAGCTAGAATTATTGTTGAAATTTTATTGAAATTCATGTTTTGCTCTATCTTGTTATATTTAATTTGCTCTATCTTGTTATATTTAAGGTGGCTCGATATTATTTTAGAGAAAACACTTTTTCTGTTTATATGCAACTAACTTTTAGGTGATATAGGTTCATCTGCTTTGTCGCTTAATCTTTGCTCTTGCGGTTGAGTTTTAATGAATGCGGCAATCCAGAGGTTTTTGTATTTGCTATTCAAAAAAATTTACAAATCTTGCCAATTCACCATCAACCCTGTTGTCATCTTGAGCAAAGCGAAAGATCTTAGGCTAAGTGTTTAGATACTTCGCTTCGCTCAGCATGACATTTTCATATATCATTATCGTGCAGCCTGTCTGGCGTGAATACAAAAAACTGCATGATAATCCCTCCTCCTTCGTCATTATCCAAGCTTGCACACTAGTGTGTTGACCCGATAATCCATAAATTCAAACCATTACAACATATCTTCTGGATACTCGCGTCAAGCGCGAGTATGACGAGAGGAATTGCCAAGTTTAAAAAAGAAAAGCGTTACAAAAGGAAGCTGAGATAATTGAACTAGGCTACTTTCTAAACTCTTTCCAATTTTCACCATAATGTGCCTCACGATGGCAATTTGGGCATAATGCCATTGAATTTTCTAATGAGTCCTTACCGTCCTCTGAGAGAGGAATAATATGATGATGCTCTAAAAATGGCCTTGAGTATTTTCGAGTAATAAATGGAGCTTTTTGTTTACAGAAACCACAAATCCCTTTTGCTCGATACAATATTTCAGCCTTTATATCAGCATTTCTAACATGATATTGAGTTAATATTTTTTTGCTTCTAGGTTTTTTATCTGATTTCTTAATACGCTGCAAACGCTCTTCAGGTGTGCTATCGTATGATTTTTTGAACTTCTTCTCAAATTTCCTTTCCTCTTCATTCTTGAAAACATAAGACAGTTTTAGAGAATATTCACCCAGTAATTCACGTAGTTTTATTACCCTAGTATTTGTCTTTTCTTCAAGGTAGGTAATATGAGCATCAATGGCTAGCAAGGCGTCTTTTAGCTTACTTTGGTTATAATCCTTTTCGATTCTAATGAGAAAATATTCTGCCGCTTCTAGACTTAAAGTTCGTTTAAGTATTTGTCCGTTAAGCAAATTTCCTATGCTATTTATGTAAATACCTGCTGTATCACCATTCATCCCATATTCCTGTGTTAAACTAAATGTTGCTTCTTTTCGAGATACCTTACCTTCATAAACTTTGCGGCCCAATTTATATGATTCTTCAATTTGCTTTTTTGTTATTTTTGCCATTCTTACCCCCAATTAACACTCAACCACCGAAACACTAAGCCCACCAAGCGAGGTTTCTTTATATTTCATATCCATATCTCGCCCCGTAACTCGCATTGTTTCAATGCAGGCATCAAGCGAAACTAGGTGCGTTCCGTCGCCATGAATTGCTAGGCTTGCCGCCGCTACTGCTTTTACTGCCCCCATGCCATTGCGCTCAATGCACGGGATTTGCACTAGGCCTTTAATTGGATCGCACGTCATGCCTAGATGATGTTCTAGTGCTATTTCGGCGGCGTTTTCTATTTGCTCGTTTGTGCCGCCCAACACATAACAAAGTGCCGCTGCCGCCATTGCCGAAGCCGAACCTATTTCGCCTTGGCAGCCAACTTCTGCACCAGAAATTGAGGCGTTATATTTTATCAAACCACCGATTACTGCCGCCGTTAATAGCATATCTGGCACTTTATTTTTATCGCTATTTGGCACATGCTCAAGATAATATTTTATCACTGATGGCAACACACCTGCTGCGCCATTGGTTGGCGCAGTTACCACACGACCACCCGCCGCATTCTCCTCATTCACCGCCATTGCGTAAGCACTAAGCCAATCAATTGCCGAGTGGAGCGGCACGTCATTTCTCCCTGCGTCCCCTTTTAGCGCTTTATAAATATCACTAGCCCGTCTTTTTACAAATAGCCCTCCAGGCAATTCTCCGCCTGTCTTTAGCCCACGTTCAATGCAATCATTCATCACGCACCAGATTTTTTCTAAATAATCATCAAGCTGTTTTTGTGAACGATAGGTCAATTCATTTGCCGCTTTCATTTGCGCCAAAGTTAAATTTGCCTCACTCCCCATCTCAAGCATTTCTTGCCCATTATGAAATGGAAATGGTATATCTTCTTTGCTACTTTGTTTTGGTGGGGCGTGCATTTCAGCTTCATTCATTATAAAGCCGCCACCAATAGAATAATATGTTTCGCTTAAAACCACATTGCCCTCAGCATCAGCAATATCAAAACAAAGACTATTGGCGTGAAGTTGTTTTGTCTTTTTATCGACAATAATATCTTTATCAGGATCAAAAGCAATTTCTTGCTCATTGAATTTTAGCGTCTTTTTTGCTTTAAGATTATCAAACAAATCTGCAAAATCATCCATTTCCTCATCTGGCAAAAATCCAAGCAACCCAGCGAAAACTGCTTTGCATGTCCCATGCCCAACTCCAGTATGAGCGAGCGAGCCAAACAACGTAATTTTAAGAGAAATATCACCATCGTTTTCGGGCAATTTTTCTCGCACCAAAACAACAAAGCGATTAGCCGCCAACATCGGCCCCATCGTGTGGGACGAAGAAGGGCCAACCCCGATTTTAAACATATCAAAAACTGAAACAAACATTTCACCTTCTCCGTTAGTTTGAAGAATAAGAGTGTTCTTTATATTTATATTTGTCCAGCAAGAAAAGAAAATAAAAGGCGAACATAATTATCCGCCTTTTATGTTTTCATGGTTTAAGCAATGGCGCTTGGCTTTTTAACCTGCGTCATTAAATCATCGTCCCACTCACCTTCAACATTAATGTGCGCCGCACCGCCAAGTAAAATAGCCTCTATCAAATTATGTGTGAGATAGACATATAGACCGGGTTGCAAGAACTTATAGGTTGCAGCCCCTGCTGAGCCACCCCGAATAAACCAAGTTTCTATATCGGTTGCAGGTGCATCATTAAACGAGCCAGTTTCCCAAACATAATCGCCATGCCCACCAATAATGTGCGGACGACTATCACGATTTGCTTGCGCATGAATAAACAAAACGGTTTCACCAACTTTTGCACTAAGTGCCGCATCGCCCGTTAATGCAAAAGAAGCACCATTAAGCGAAACATGGGTCGGTGTGAGCGTTTTCATCGCTTCAAGACTA
>JAJRPR010000139.1 GCA_024280655.1 Alphaproteobacteria bacterium
AAATTTTTGGGTGAAGATGATTATAAAGGATATATTATTTCGGCAATTGAAATGAAATCTGGTGAAGAATTCCAGCTTTGCGGAAGAATTGAAAAGGAAATTAACGGCGAATTACGTATTAAGGACTTTATTCGATCTGATAAATTATCATCAACACAAGAGTTGTTAAAATTTACCCATAAAAAAGGCCGCCAAATAATTGATGAGCAGGGCGATGCTTTATTTGATAATAAATATTGTTAGTGTGGTGAGTTGGAATTTACTATCCTTACCCAAAGCGCTTTTTGCCATCTCTTTTAACCAGCCAAAATACCAACATGGCAAAAGCTAAAGTATAAGCGCCAAGTCCTAAAATATATTGCATATCGGGTAGCTTTAACTCAACAGCACTCCATGCAAATTCTGCCATTTGGCGGGTTGGTGTCCATATTGAAATGCTTTTTACTATTTCTGGCATGGCGATTGGTGGTATCCAAAGTCCACCAAGAAAAGCTAGGGGCAAGAATATTAAATTGGCTAGTGCTGATGCCGCTTTTGCTGAGGTTGCATAGCCAAGGGCTATTCCCATAAGTGCTGCAGGAATTGAAATAAGCAAGCAAACTGCCAACACAGCTAGGGTTGAATTAAATGCGAGTTGGGTTTTGCCAAAAATATGAGAAGCCCCAATCACTAACATAACTGCGCCTAATGCTAAAATTATAGCTGAACTTGCTTGTGCTAGAGAGTTTGGCAACGAGCTTGCTGGTAGGGTTTTTACCCATGTGCTAAACTCTTCTTCTCTATCTTGGGCAATGCCTGCGCCAAATTGATAAAACGCTACGCCAACAACCGCATAAATACAAAAAGACGCTATAGCAAATTTTGAATATATGCCATCGGGGGACATGGTAGAGCCAAAAAACACATAAAACATTGCAGGAAATAACATAGTTGGTGCCCAGAATGCGGGGTTTCTGAAAGTCTTTTTTAGTTGCAATTTTAAGTGAGCAAGAAATAATTTCATTTAACTATTCCTGTTTTTTTCGATAAATGTTAATAGCTTCTTCAAGCGTGCGAGGGGTGATTTTTAGGTTAGTAAATTTTTGCCCCGAACTTATTAGTTGGATAATTAAACTATCAGAATCTGAAGTTGTAGTTGTGTATTCACCTTTGTTATACAAAAAATATTTTTTTGTAAATTGATTTGGATTAGTACAGGAAAAGCTGATTTTATTGACATTTACTGTAGTTTTAATTTCACGAATACCACCACTAAGAATGGTTTTCCCTTTATCAATCATAATTATATGGTCAGAAATGCTTTCAATCTCCTGCCAATAATGGGAGGTAAGGATTACAGAGCCACCAGATTTGATATAATCTTTGATAATAGTTTGAAATTCACTTTGCCCTTTTGCGTCAAGCCCTGATGTTGGTTCGTCTAAAACTACCAGCGCTGGATTTCCAGCAAAACAAAGAGCGATTGCAACGCGGCGACGCTCGCCGCCAGAAAAGCCTTGCATTCTTCTGTTTGCAATATCTCTCAATCCAAAGGTTTCAATTAAATAATTTTTTTTGTGTGGTTTATCATAGTGTGAAATAGCGAAATTTAGTAATTCTGAAGGTGTGATTAAGGGTGAAAAATCTATATTTTGCGCTGTTACTCCAACATGCTTCATTGCCTTTGCGCTTCCGGGCGTTTCACTAAACAGGCTAACTGTGCCTGAGCTGGCTTGGCGTAGGCCTAAAATTATTGAAAGGGCAGTAGATTTTCCTGCGCCATTTGGGCCAAGCAGAGCAATGGATTGCCCTTTTTGCACTTCAAAAGACAAGTCCTTAAGGACTTGTGATTTGCCAAAAGCCTTACTGATATTATTTAGGCTAACAATAGTTTGCATTAGAAAACCTTATCAAGAAAGTTTGATGGAACAGATGTTTCTTAAATATGTCAAGAATTTATGAGCAATATTATATATCCAATAGAGATAATTAGGTAGATTGGCGCATAAAGAATTCTATCTAATGTTTTGAAAGGTTCAGTTTTTTCGCCTAATTGCTTGGCAATCATAAATGGGGCAAGCCCTCGTGTGCCAAAAATAAAGGCTAAAATGAATAAAGAAAATTCGCGTATCCAAAGGGGTATGGGCAGGGCGATAATATTGCCGCCCCAAAGGGCAATAATTGCGGCAATAATAAATGCTATTGCTAAAAAGTAAGTTAGTTTTGCGGAATGCATTTGGCGCATATTTGGATCGCCGATAACCATTTGTACTAAAGAATGTTCGTCCTTTGCAGGCCAAAAAATTCCATTTGCCCAGATGATATGAATGCAAGCAACAAGCGTAAGAATTGTAAATATTATAATAGCTATCATACTCATAGAACTGCTCCAAAATTGATTATATATTCTTTAGTTAAAACTTGCACTTGATATTTTATTGAGTTAGCAAAGTTTGCTCAAAAAATAAAGCACGCAATATTTAAGGAATATATCAATGAGTGATAGAATCAAGAATGTCATGAACGGAACTATTGCGGTTGATAGATTGCGTCCAGTTCGTATTTGGCTTTATATTTTAGCTTTTGCTGTTCTTATATTGGTGGCTGTTGGGGGGATTACCCGACTAACAGATTCTGGCCTCTCTATTACTACTTGGAAACCACTTTCAGGAATTATTCCTCCGCTTTCAAATGCCGATTGGTTAATTGAGTTCGAAGCTTATAAATTAATTCCTGAATTTCAGTTGCAAAATTCTTGGATGGATTTGCAATCTTTCAAGGTTATTTTTTGGTGGGAATGGGGACATCGCTTTTTAGCTCGCATGCTTGGGTTTTTGTTTGCAATACCGTTCATTGTCTTTTTGTTTCAAAAGCGCTTCTCATGGCGACTTGCACCTTCTTTGTTTTTATTATTTATACTTGGCGGCTTCCAAGGGTTTTTAGGTTGGTGGATGGTTTCTTCAGGCCTAACAGAGCGGGTTGATGTTTCCCAATATCGCTTAGCTGCGCACCTTGGGGCAGCTAGCCTATTATTTATCGCTATTATTTGGGTAGCACGCTCTCTTAAGAAGAGGTCTATTGAGGGGGGGCGTCCTATGTGGCGTTTTTTACTATGGGTTTTGGCTTTGCTGGTGTTTTTACAAATTATAATGGGCGCTTTTGTTGCAGGACTTGATGCTGGTTTTGCATATAATACTTGGCCATTAATGGACGGGCAGTTTATTCCTGATGGGCTGGCCTTAATGCAACCAGTTTGGCTTAATCTATTTGAAAGTCAATTAGCTGTCCAATTTACTCACCGTATGATGGCATATTTCATTGTTTTATATGCAGGTTTTTTGCTTTTGATAGATGCTAGATCAAAGGGTTTTGCAAAGCTTGATGGCTGGTTCAAAATGATTTTGAGCATTATTCTTTTGCAAGTAATACTCGGGATACTTACTTTAGTATTTGTTATTCCTATCCCCTTAGCTATTGCTCATCAAATCGTTGCATTTATATTATTTGCTGTAATTATTGCCTATATTGCTGATATTCATAAAGGTAAGGTGTAAGTAGAATCTATGGTGCTAATTTATTGATTTTATAATTGAATTTATCACGCCTTAGTTTCATCACATTTACGTTACCGCTGGCTGAGGGAGTGCAGCAAATTATGCTAAGCACTAGTAATTGCACGTTTTTTATTGATTTTTAATCTCATTAACTCTTATTAGATTCACAGCAAGAAAATTTGTCGTTGATTTAGCTTATTTTTTAAAGTAGCGTTCTAGTTGGAGGAATGTCGTTATGCCATATTTATGTGTGGCGTGCGGACGTTTGGTCGCAATGTTAACGAATAGACATATGTTGAATAAGCAACATTTGATCTTGTTAAGGGGGAATAAAATGGAAAATGCACTAGGGATATCAGGGTCGCAAGCAACGCTTATGGCTATTACTGCATCCTTCACTGTTCTGGGTATGGTTATGCTCTTGGCTGCCATGCTTATGAAAAGGCGTTGGAAACCAAGTTATGCTTTTGAATTCGCTTTTGTAGGCGTTATGATTGGGTTAGTTTTTTACGCTGATTGGAGTAGCGTTAAAACCTACACTGCCTATCAGATGGATGTGAATGCTGAAGAAAGAAGAATATCTGGAACTTACGAAGGTGAAGGTGAGGCAGCTTTTGATAGAGTTGTTACGGTTATAGCGTGTCAGTGGGGCTTTGCTTTTATTAATGAAAAAGACGAGATAAGCCGCAACGCAGTTGCTGTTGCACCGGGTGATACAGTTATATTCAAAATTGTTTCTAATGACGTTATTCATGGGTTTAATATCCCAGTGGCTCAAATAACCGCCGAGATTGATCCTGATGAAAAACGAGACATGTGGATTAGAGCGCCAGATGAACTTGGTAAATATTTAATTCAGTGTGTTAATTATTGTGGTGTTGGCCACGCACAAATGAAAGCTTGGCTAGTTGTCCAAGAGGACGAAGAAGAAGGCGGCGATCCGCATGAT
>JAJRPR010000140.1 GCA_024280655.1 Alphaproteobacteria bacterium
GCGGTTAGAATTTTGGTAAAAGATTTCATGATATTCCTCCTAAAGTTAACTCAAAAAAAAATATAACTAGAAAACTGCCCTTATTTTAGGGTTAGCTTTCCTTAATATCCACCCTATTACTCTCATTAACCTTTTGGCAAGCAAATTTACCATTAGGTCAAGGTTTCTTAAAATTTATCTGTAATTTAGGGTTTTATTCATTGGGTTCGTGCTACAAGGGAAGCTTCTTCACTCAATAGAAATAAATTCTTTTGCATGAATGGGTGTTGGTCGCTCAGTCATAAAATTTCTTTTTAATGGAATATCTTTCGCCATAGGGTTTTTGCTATACATTCTGCTATACAAGGCACCCCTAAGATTACAAAAAAGAATCAAATCACAATTAGTTTGCTTCAATTGATCCAAAAAACATCAAGTTGCTTTTGGGGCTTTCGTGAAAGCGATGTGTTCTTACACCTGTTTGATACCGTGCTGACCCGCTGCATTGCAGAAGATACAGTTGGTGGTAACAACTTAGAAACCAATGCTTCGCTAAAGTAGATTACCGTTTAAAGTGCAGCGGTTGATATTCCTTGCTGCACTGGGAAATATCTTGGGGACAGCCCCTTAAATATTTCTGAAATTTTACAACTATATTTTTAAAGCAAAATTTTTACCTATGACAAAATCATGACATTTAAGAGATGAGTGTGTGTAATTTACTTTTAGCAAGATGACTAGCTTATTATCTTGTGATAATATCCATATATAAAACCTGCTCTTATAAATAATGATAATTGACATATGATAAAAACCAAAACTGACAAAACAGAAAAAATTGGAGTTCTGCTTCTTAATCTGGGAACTCCTGATGGAACTGATTATTTTTCTATGCGTCGTTATCTGAAAGAATTTCTTTGTGATAAAAGAGTTATCGAAACTAATCCTGTTATTTGGTGGTTTGTCCTTAATTTTATTGTTTTAACTTTTCGCCCGAAAAAAAGCGGTATGCTTTATGATAAAATTTGGGACAAGAAAATGAATGACAGCCCTTTGAGGGTGATTTCAAACTCGCAGGCAAAAAAGCTCCAGCAACGTTTAGGAAAAGATGTGATTGTTGATATTGCGATGCGTTATGGTAATCCTTCAACAAAAACTAAGCTAGAGGAGCTGCAAGCTAGGAGTTGCAGCCGCATAGTTTTAATGCCTCTTTATCCACAATATTCTGCCCCCACAACTGCCAGCGCCAATGATAAAGCATTTGATGTTCTAAAGACCATGCGATGGCAGCCTGCCGTTCGAACTTTGCCTGCTTATTATAATGATCCAATATACATAAACGCATTAGCACAATCTGTCCTTGAGGGGATAAAAGATGCGGGGTTTGACCCAGATATAGTGGTGACTTCATATCATGGAATGCCTCAAAGTTATTATGATTTAGGGGATCCATATTATGAACAATGTCTTGAGACAACTAGGCTTTTGGCTAAAAGGTTAGGCTGGAGTAAAGAAAAGCTTGTGGTTGCATTTCAAAGTAGATTTGGTCCAGATGAATGGATAAAACCATATACAGATGAAGTCTTGGCAGAATTACCCAAAAAGGGAGCAAGGAAAATAGCTATTTTAGCTCCTGCTTTTAGTGTTGATTGCCTTGAGACATTGGAGGAAATTGCAATTGAGGGGCGAGATAGTTTTTTAGAAAATGGCGGAGAGGAATATATCTATATTCCTTGTTTGAATGATAGTAATGCTGGCATGGACGTAATTGAGGCAATAACACGTAAAGAGTTAAAGGGCTGGTTGTAATTTAAATCAAAATTCTGGACTAGCGTGACAATTCTATGACAATAGAACTATTGATAGAACCTATGTTTTTTCATGATTGA
The DNA here is from genome assembly GCA_024280655.1 of Alphaproteobacteria bacterium. Classification (GTDB taxonomy): domain Bacteria; phylum Pseudomonadota; class Alphaproteobacteria; order Rhizobiales; family Devosiaceae; genus S141-66. The sequence goes on from JAJRPR010000140.1 coordinate 1,869, forward strand.
AAACCTAACCATTTGTCATATTAAGAAAAGTCCAACACAAGCTGAACCTGTGTTGAGCCTTGATGAGTGGTCGTTATTTGAGACATGCCAGCGCAAAGTTTACATCTCCATGATGCCCGAAATTTATATATCCAAAGCCCCCACAAAATCTATAATCAAGGGTGAAGAAGCATATTTAACTTTGTTAAATATTCTTTGCGGGTTAGAATCTCGTGTTGTGGGCGAGACGGAAGTATTTGGACAATTTAAGATTTTTGTAAACGGGCAGAGCATGAGAGTTCCAAGTTGGTTTAATCAATTTCGTCGTGTCGCCCAAGACTTGATTGTTGACGTTAAAGAAATTCGCAATAGCTATCTAGCAGATGTGGGTTTGCGTTCTTATGGATCTTTGACTAAATCTAGTGTTAGTAATTGTAAGCAGCTTGCAATTATTGGAGGAGGACAATTGGCTAAAAAAGCTCTTCCCTATCTTAATGATGGAAATCATCAGATAAGCATGTTCTTGCGATCTCCCTCAAAGGCAAAACAAATACCTGCCCGCTTATCAAAATGCTTAGAAATATACGCTCTTGATGAACAAATTGCACTTAAATCTATAGAGGGGCTAATCATTGCAGCTCCTCTTAGCTCAAAGCAGATAGAGGGTTGGCTAAAAAAGACAAATATTAAACCCAACATAATTGTTGATTTGCGCGATCAAAGTGCAGATAAAGCGCTTGATGTTGATTGTAGGTTGGTAACATTAAATGATTTATTTGCAGAGATTGAAAAAACCTCTGCATTGTTTCAAGTTCAAATAGCAGGTGCTAAGAAACATATTATAGCTCTTAGCCGGAAAAGATTTTTTAGTTGTCATTTTAGACCCTTTGGATGGGAAGATATATGCGCTTAATAATTGCTAGTCGAAAAAGTGACCTTGCCCGCATTCAAGCCTATATGGTTGGCGAGGCATTAAAAAAGAAAAATTTAGATCTTGAGATTGAGTATCAATTTAGCTCTTCGCTTGGCGATGAAAATCAAGATGATCCACTTTGGAAAATGCCATCTCAAGGTGTCTTTACACAAGATTTTCGTGCGGGGCTTGCCAATGGAAATGTGGATATGGTTGTGCATTCGTGGAAAGATTTACCAACCGAAAGTGATGGATCAATTATTTTGGCGGCAACTCTACCAAGAGCCGATCCAGCTGATTTATTACTGATTAAAAAAACAGCTATTGAGGGAATAAAGAAGAGTAAAAAAATATGGCTGTTATCTTCATCACCCCGTCGCATGTTTAACCTTGAGAGTTTCCTAAAAAAAGCTTTTCCAAATGGATTAAATGAGGTCGAGTTTTCATCAGTTCGAGGTAATATTCAAACTCGATTAAGTAAAATGCTAGAATTAGAGGTGGACGGGCTAATTGTAGCAAAGGCGGCAATTGATAGGTTGTTGACTTCAGATCAATGGAGCAGAGCAAACGATAATTTTGAGCAAAGCGCTTTAGCAGTTAGAAATGTGATTGATAAATGCGAATGGATGGTACTTCCTATAAGTGCCAACCCACCTGCCGCAGCGCAGGGAGCGCTTGTGGTTGAAATTGCGCAACAGCGCAAAGATTTAATTGCCATTCTTGATGAAATTAACTGCAAGCAGACTTTTACTGACGTTTCAATAGAGCGCTCAATTCTTTCCTCTTACGGAGGCGGCTGTCACCAAAAAATTGGTGTTTGGGTAAAAACTCTTGCTCGGGGAAGGGTTTTCTCTATTCGTGGCGAGAGTGATAATGGTGAAAGTATTAAGCAGTTTTCTTTAGTCAACTCTAAAGAATTGTCTAAAAATATTGCTTTGAAGGATATTTACAACCCTAATCGTTTAATTGATATTTTTTCAAGAGAAGACATTTTGCCAAGTGCGGATAGTTTGCAAAAAATTTCAAAAGCAGATGTTTTATTTCTTGCTAGTTCGCACATTCCTGATGATTATTTAACCAAAATAAAAAATCACAAAATTTGGGCAAGTGGTGTTGCGAGCTGGATTAAGCTGGCAGCAAAAAACATCTGGGTAAATGGGGTTGATGATAATCTTGGTGCTTGTGTAGACAGGCAAATTGAAACCTTGTTAAATCTGTCGCCTAACTGGCTTACATTAACTCATGCGGATAGCCCCTCTAAACCTGCTATTGGCACATATAAATTGATTCCAAATAGTAATGATTTAAACATCAAAGATGAGACACACTTTTATTGGCGTTCAGGTTCTTCTTTTAGGCGTGCTTTAGAGCTAGAGCCAAAAATAAAAGACAAGAATCATGCATGCGGTATGGGGCAGACTTATAGTATAATAAAAGAAATACTTGGTGATGGTGCTAATGTTACTCCCTTCATCAATGAAGATGAATGGTTAAAGGTATTGCACAAATGAAACATTTAATGCGTAGCAGAGCAAATCCGCATATTCGTGAATTATTAGCCCAAGATGGGCTAACTATTTCAAAGCTCATTCAACCATTATTTGTTGTAGAGGGGTTGACAGGAGAAGAAGAAATTCCTGCTCTTTTAGATAATTTTCGAATGGGAATTGATGCCGCTCTTAGGCAAATTGAAAATGACCTAAATAATAATGTGCGTAATTTCATGCTTTTCAACATTCCTGCTAACAAGGGCATTAGCGCAGATTTTGGCGCAAAAACAATAAAAGCAATTAAGGATAGGTTTCGCGCAGATATTCATCTTTGGGTTGATACATGCCTTTGCTCTTCTTCTGTTGATGGGCATTGTTGTATTTTTCATAAGGATCAATCTACTAAAATAGATTTAGATGCCAGTTTAAAGGCTATTGCATATTACGCTTTATGTTACGCAGATGCTGGAGCAGATGGAATTGCCCCCAGCGATATGATGGACGGGCGAGTTGGCGATATTCGTAAAACACTTGATGAAAGCGGACATGCTAATATTGCTATCATGTCCTATTCGACAAAATTTGCTAGTGAATTTTATGGGCCATTTCGTGGCGCAGCAGATAGTGTTCCTGCTTTTGGCGACAGACGGCAATATCAGATTGATGTGCGCAATCGTGATGATGCAATTAACTCAAGCCTACGATGCTCTAAAGAGGGTGCAGATATGTTAATGTTAAAACCTGGCATGACCAGCATTGATCTTGTTGCACCTATTCATGAAAAATCAGGTTTACCCGTTGGTGTCTATCAGGTAAGTGGTGAATATGCCTCTATTGCCCTATTGGCACGTGAAGGGCTTATAGATTTTGACAAAGCGTTGCTTGAAACATGGCAGATTTTTTGGCGTTCTGGCGCACAATTTATCATTACCTATGGCGCAAGAAAAGCACATAAGCTTGGAGTTACAAAAACATGACACAAGAATTATTTGATCGCGCATTGCGTGTAACCCCCGCTGGAGTGCATAGCCCTGTGCGCTCTTTTAAGGGGCTAGGTCGAGCGCCGATATTTTTTAAAAGTGCAAAGGGAGCAATTCTTTTTGATGTTGAAGGTAATGAATATATTGATTTTTGCCAGAGTTTTGGCCCACTTATTTTGGGTCACAGAGATAAAGATGTTGAAGAAGAGGTAAAGGCCGCTATTTCCGATGTCTGGTCACTTGGTGCTGCAGACCCATATTCTTTGGAATTAGCTGAATGGATAGTTGAAAATATTGCACCAGTTGAGCGTGTGCGTTTTGTAAGTTCTGGCACAGAGGCGGTAATGAGTGCATTACGTTTGGCACGTGGATATACAAATCGCTCAAAGATTGTTAAATTTGATGGTTGTTATCATGGGCATGTTGATAGCATGTTGGTCAAAGCTGGTAGCGGTTTGGCAAATGGACAGTCATCTTCTTCAAGTTCAGGAGTGAGTGACAAACAGGCATCAGATACATTAATTTTACCACTTGGTGATGAAGAAGCGCTTGAGAAATTATTTGCGATTGAGGGAAAGAATATTGCAGCACTAATAATTGAACCTTTACCAGCCAATTTTGGTCTTTTGCCACTTGATATAAAATTTCTTGAAAAATTAAGAGAACTAACCCAGCAATATAATTCCTTGTTGATTTTTGATGAGGTTATCTCAGGCTTTCGCCTATCAAAGGGTGGCATGGCAGAAATTACAAATATCACTCCAGACCTTATCACCTATGGTAAAGTTATAGGCGGTGGTTTTCCTGTTGGTGCTTTTGGTGGTCGCGCCGATATTATGGATCAAATTGCCCCTAGTGGTGCAGTTTATCAAGCTGGAACTCTAAGCGCCAACCCTATAAGCATGCGTGCTGGTTTGGCGACACTTAAGAAAGCTGCAAAAGCGGGCCAGTATGAAGCGCTTAATAAACGCGCGATATATTTTGCTAATGAGTTAAGAAATATAATAAATAAATTAAAACTGAATATTAAATTGGTTCAGGTAGGCTCACTATTGTGGCTTTGCTCTGGTGGGCAAGGATTATCAATTAAATCACCAGCAGATTTTCCTAAAAATATTCAAGAAGGGTTTAAACCTCTTTTTTTAGCTTTGTTAAGTGAGGGGATTTATCTTGCGCCAAA
>JAJRPR010000141.1 GCA_024280655.1 Alphaproteobacteria bacterium
AAAAAACCCAGACGAAGTAGGACTATTATTTTCTTTTGATATTTTTTGAAATTCTTCTAATAATTCACGCTGACGTTTAGAAAGGTTTTGCGGAATTTCAACGTCCATTTGCACATATAGGTCGCCAAATTTCGTAGTTCTTAAAATTGGCATACCTTTGCCCTTTAAGCGCACTCTTTGCCCCGGTTGCATTCCTTTATCCACTTTTACCTTTGCCCTTTTGCCATCAAGAGTTGGCACTTCAAAATCACCGCCAAGTGCTGCAACAGACATAGTAATTGGCACACGAGCATAAATATCAGCGCCATCACGAGCAAACAGCTCATGAGATTTTATTGTAACAAATATATAAAGATCGCCCGCAGGGCCGCCACGCATTCCAGCCTCGCCCTCATTACTTAAGCGAATACGAGTGCCATCTTCAATTCCCTTTGGAATATCAACTGATAATTTACGAGATTTCTGCACTCTCCCCTGCCCCGTGCAATCTGTGCAAGGTTGATCCATAGTTTGCCCACGTCCATGACAATGTGGGCATGTGCGCTCAATAGTAAAAAACCCTTGCGAAGAGCGTACCTTGCCATGCCCATTACACGAGCTACATGCGCTCATTCCTGTGCCCGGTTTTGCGCCCGAACCTTCACAAATATCACATGCAGCCATGCTTGGCACATCAATTTCAACTGTGCGCCCTAAAAACGCTTCATCTAATTCTACTTCAAGATTATATCTAAGATCAGAACCTCTTAAAGCCGAAGGACGCTCTCGCCCACGAGCGCCTGCTGCTCCTGCCGCTCCCATAAAATCGCCAAAAATACCCTCAAACATATCTGACATAGAAGAAGAGAAATCATCGCCAAAACCTTGCGCTTGCCCTCGTGCGCCCATACCGCCATTTTCAAAAGCTGCATGACCAAAACGATCATAAGCGGCGCGTTTTTGCGGGTTTTTTAAGGTGTCGTAAGCCTCGCTGACTTCTTTGAACTTATGTTCAGCACTTTCATCATCAGGATTTCTATCTGGGTGAAACTGCATTGCCAATTTGCGATAGGCAGATTTAAGAACCTTTTCGTCGGCGCTTCTTTCAACCTTTAATATTTCATAATAACAAATTTTAGACAATTTGTAGCACCCTTAATTTGTAGTACCCTAAAATGGCTTAGGGGCAAACATGCCCCCAAACCTTATTTATCGTTAAACAATGATTTTATGACTTTTTATCATCATCATTTATTTCATCATTAACTTCTTCAAAATCAGCGTCCACAATATCATCGTCTTCTTCGCCTGATTGAACTTCATCGCTCTCTTGCTCGCCTTCTTCTTGCTGAGCCTTATACATAGCCTCACCAAGTTTCATTGAAGCTTCACCAAGATTATCAGTTTTCTCTTTGATCTCGTCAGCATTTTCATCTTCAAGTGCAACTTTGAGATCTTCAAGTGCAGATTCAATCGTTTCTTTATCTTCCTGCCCAACCTTATCACTATGTTCTTTCATAGATTTTTCTGTTGAATGAATAAGGCTTTCAGCTTGGTTTTTCGCTTCAACTAATTCACGCTTTGCCTTATCAGCATCAGCATTAGCTTCTGCCTCTTCGACCATGCGCTCGATATCCTCGTCCGATAGACCACCAGAGGCTTGAATACGAATTTGTTGCTCTTTGCCTGTGCCTTTATCTTTTGCTGAAACATTTACAATGCCATTGGCATCAATATCAAATGTTACTTCAATTTGCGGGATACCACGAGGCGCTGGCGGAATGCCTGTAAGATCAAAACGACCAAGTGATTTATTATCAGACGCCATTTCACGCTCGCCTTGGAACACATTAATTGTCACGGCTGATTGGTTGTCTTCAGCCGTTGAAAAAGTCTGACCCTTTTTGGTTGGGATAGTTGTGTTTCGATCAATAAGACGAGTAAACACACCACCCAAAGTTTCAATGCCAAGTGAAAGCGGGCTAACATCAAGTAGAAGAACGTCCTTAACATCACCTTGTAACACACCAGCTTGAATTGCCGCACCAAGTGCCACAACTTCATCGGGGTTCACGCCCTTATGTGGGTCTTTGCCAAAAAATTCTTTTACGGTTTCTTGCACTTTAGGCATACGTGTCATGCCACCAACCAGAACTACTTCATCAATATCACCAGCTTTTAGGCCTGCATCTTTTAGTGCTTTTTTAATTGGCTCAACTGTGCGCTTAATCAAATCTTCAACCAAACTCTCAAACTTTGCTCTAGTTAGTTTAAGCTGGAGATGTTTAGGGCCTGACGCATCAGCGGTAATGAAGGGTAGATTAACTTCTGTTTGCGATGAACTCGAGAGTTCAATTTTAGCCTTTTCAGCCGCTTCTTTTAAGCGTTGAAGTGCCATTTTGTCTTTTCTTAAATCAATGCTTTGCTCTTTTTTGAACTCATCAGCCAAATACTCAACAAGGCGCATATCAAAATCTTCACCACCAAGAAAAGTATCACCATTGGTTGATTTAACTTCAAATACACCATCACCAATTTCAAGGATAGAAACGTCAAATGTTCCGCCACCAAGATCGTAAACTGCAATAATGCCAGTATTATCTTTGTCTAAACCATAGGCAAGAGCTGCGGCTGTTGGCTCGTTAATAATGCGCAAAACTTCAAGGCCGGCAATTTTACCAGCGTCTTTTGTTGCTTGGCGCTGGCTATCATTAAAATATGCTGGAACGGTAATCACGGCTTGAGTAACTTCTTCACCAAGATAGCTCTCGGCGGTTTCTTTCATTTTACCCAAAATCATGCCCGAAACTTCACTTGGTGACATTTTCTTGCCATCAACTTCAACCCAAGCATCGCCATTATCCCCTTTAACAATTTTATAGGGGACTAGTTTTTTGTCTTTCTTTACCATCGGATCATCATAGCGACGACCAATAAGGCGCTTCACTGCAAATAATGTGCCCTCAGGATTGGTGACGGCTTGGCGTTTTGCAGGCTGACCAACAAGACGCTCGCCATCTACTCCAAAAGCTACCATTGAAGGTGTTGTGCGCATACCTTCGGCATTTTCAATAATTTTAGGATCTTTGCCGTCCATAACAGCGACACATGAATTAGTTGTTCCTAAATCGATTCCAATAATTTTTCCCATTTTTTATTCCTCTTAATTTTAGCGAACTTTATTTAACCCCAAATAGCGGCGGTATATTTCAAGTCCCTGATGGGTAAATGCTCAATAGAGCGTTGTGGCGTATATAAGGTTCACTTGAGTGACCTTCAAGCACCAAATCAAATATTTTTGTTTTTTATGCCTGTTTATCAATATATTGCTTTGAAAAACTTATATCACCGTCTTCAAATTGCTTTTCATCTACCTTTGGAGGTTTTGAGCCCTTTGCAATTCCAACCAAAGCTGGGCGCAAAATCCGCTCTCCAATTACAAAACCGGGTTGAATTTCTTCAACAATAGTTCCATCAGGCTCTGAGCTGTTTGGCACTTCAAACATTGCTTGGTGCTTATGAGGGTCAAACTTTTCGCCCAATGCTAAAATTGGCTTCACACCATTTGCTTGTAAAAGGCGTTGCATCTCACGATCAGTCATTTCTATGCCTTCAACCAAAGAGTCTAATATTTTATCCCCGCTTTCCCTAGCCTCTTTTGGAACAGCAGATAAAGCACGAGAAAGATTATCGGTAGCGCCAAGCATATCACGAGCAAAATTGGCGATAGCATAGGTGCGAGCTTCGCCAACTTCTCTTGCGGTACGTTTTCTCAGGTTTTCCATTTCTGCAATAGTGCGCAAAAGTCGATCTTTCATGTCGGCATTATCTGCAACTAAAATTTCATTTTCAGCATTTAATGCGGCAATTGGATCAATCTCTTGATTTTCATTCTCCTCATTAAGAGGTATATCTAAGTTTTCGTCGTCAATATTGTCGTTGTCTTCTTGCATATTTAGCTCTTACTTTATTAAATCTTGGATTAATATTATTATTCTTACATGCATATCGGCGTTCTTATTACAGATATCAACTCTTAAGTGCAACAATTCTTGAAATAACATGTGCTGTATAATCAACTACTGGCACAATGCGAGCATAATTTAGCCTTGTAGGGCCAATTATCCCCAATGCCCCCACAATATTTTGCGAACCATCCTTAAAAGGGGCAATTATCACCGAAGATCCTGAAAGAGAAAATAATTTATTTTCTGATCCAATAAAAATCCTAACCCCCTCACCCGAATCAGCATCATTTAGCAAATCAATTAATACCTGCTTGCTCTCTAACTCATCAAATAATTCACGCACCCGCACCAACTCTTCAGATGCCATTGTATCATTAATAAGGTTGGCTCGCCCTCTAACAATTAAGGTCGGTTTAGCCTTTGAGGCCGACTTTGAAAGAGTTGCAATTCCTGCATCAATTAATTTTGCAGTTAAATTATCTAATTGGATCTGTTGATTTTCATGTTGGTCTAATAAAACATCTCGTGCCTCAGATATAGTGCGCCCCAACATATAATGACTTAAATAATTGCTTGCCTGCTCTAGCGCATTTGAGCTTACGCCCTTTTCAACGCTAAAAACCCGATTTTCAACCTGCCCATCATCTCCCACCAAAACCGCCATCACAGTTTCACTATCAAGGCGTACAAATTCAATATGTTTAAGCACCATATCAGTTTTAGAAGTTATCACCATGCCAGCGCCCTGACAAAGCCCAGAAAGTAGCGTGCTAGCCTTAGTCAATAGGTCCTCAAGCGCATCATCATTGGCATTTTGCTCGATTTGCTTTGCAATATTTTGCCGCTCTTCATTGTTAATTGTGCCAGTTTCAAGCATCGCATCAACAAAGAAGCGTAACCCAGATTGCGTAGGCGCTCGCCCTGCCGAAATATGCGGTGCGGCAATTAGACCAAGCTCCTCTAAATCCATCATTACGTTACGAACTGACGCTGGGGACAGGCTAGTTTGTAACATACGAGAAAGCTGGCGTGAGCCAACTGGCTCGCCTGTTTCAATATATGATTCTACTAGGCGCTTAAAAATATCTTGTGAGCGCTGATTAAGCGAAGTTAGAAATTTTTCTGAATTTGAATTTTTATCCATATACTTAAATAGAGATATTTATCTAAAATGCCAAATAAATTATGCTTTCAAATATTATTAATAACATATAAAGATTTTCTTTTATAGCGTTAGTCATTTTCAATGATTAACGCTATCACCGCAAAAAGCGTTAGCGTTTGCGGTGCGCAGCGTAGCTAGCGTAATTCAATTAGAATAATTGAATTTTAGAAATACTAAAAGGAAAACAAAATGCGGCCATCAGGACGACAATTAAATGAAATGCGAAATGTAACTATTGAGCGCAATATTGCTCCGCAGGCTGAAGGCTCTTGCCTTATTAGTTTTGGCAATACCAAAGTTTTATGCACAGCTTCAGTTGAAACCAAACTACCGCCGTGGCGACGTGGGCAGGGCGTTGGTTGGGTAACAGCTGAATATGGCATGTTACCACGCTCAACAGGCTCTCGTATGCGCCGAGAAGCAACGCAAGGCAAACAAAGCGGGCGAACGCAAGAAATCCAGCGCCTCATAGGTCGTTCAATGCGTGCGATTATTGACATGGAAGTGCTTGGCGAAAATCAAATCACCCTAGATTGCGATGTTATTCAGGCCGATGGTGGCACTCGTACTGCCGCAATTTCTGGTGCTTATGTGGCGCTTAGTGAGGCAATTTCTTGGATGAGAGCACGAGAAATTATTGCAAAAAACCCGATTAAAGATAATATTGCTGCAATTTCTTGTGGCATATATCAAGGCGCACCTGTGCTTGATCTTGATTATATTGAAGATAGCGAGGCTGAAACGGACGCTAATTTTGTTATGAGTGGGTCTGGTAAAATCATTGAAATTCAAGGCACGGCCGAGCAGAACCCATTTTCTCGTGATGAATTAAATCAATTATTAGATTTAGCGCAAAAGGGAATTGGCGAGATTATTGAAATTCAAAATGAGGTGCTTGCTAAATAATGGGTGATTGGTTCAAATTAAAACGTGGTGATAAATTGCTTTTAGCGACCCATAATAAAGGCAAGCTAAAAGAATTTTCTGATCTATTTGCGCCCTTTGGCTTAGAAATTATTTCAGCGGGGCAGTTAGGTTTACCAGAGCCAATAGAGGACGGCACAAGTTTTAGAGAAAATGCT